>JBJTHA010000137.1:0-3997 GCA_046094265.1 Cytophagales bacterium | reverse complement strand
GGCTTGGTGACAGCAGACATGGTGAAAGAAGGTGCTGTGGTAATTGACGTGGGCACCACGCGCGTGGAAGGGCCACAGTATAAAAACGGTTATTCGCTGAAGGGTGATGTTGAGTTTAAAGAGGTGGCTGCAAAGGCTTCTTATGTTACGCCAGTGCCTGGTGGAGTCGGCCCTATGACCATCGCTTCGCTTTTGGTCAACACGTTGCGCGCTTGTGAGAATTTGAACCCGTAGTATTGATTGTTGATGTGTGAAGTTTGATTTTTGAATCGTGATTGCTAACGCCATTGGAGAGATGACTGAAATCTTAAATCTTCCTGTGATGGAGCACTTCTATACCATTCAAGGGGAGGGCTATCACCAAGGCACAGCTGCTTATTTTATACGCCTAGGGGGATGCAATGTGCGTTGTGTTTGGTGCGATGTAAAAGATAGTTGGGAAGAAGATGCGCATCCAAAAATGTCGATAGCGAAAATAGCTAGCCTTGCAAAGGAAAGTGGCAGTAAGATTGCGGTAGTAACCGGTGGCGAACCCTCGATGCATAACTTAGAAAGTTTGACCCACGAATTGCATAACGCTGGTTTGAGAACACACATCGAAACGTCTGGCGATTATGAACTCACGGGTGCTTGGGATTGGATTTGTTTTTCGCCTAAGAAGTTTTTGCCGCCACATGAGTCGGTGCCAGGTATGGCGAGTGAATTGAAAGTGGTGATTTTTCACAAAAGTGATTTTGAATGGGCAGAGCAATATGCCGCTAAGGTAGGTTCAGCCTGTAAGCTTTTTTTACAACCTGAGTGGTCCAAGGAGAAACAAATGCTGCCGATGATGGTGGCGTATGTGAAGTCAAATCCCCGGTGGCGCATTTCCCTGCAAACCCACAAGTACATGGACGTTCCATAATGTACTATTCGCTAAATTTACACCGACAGCTTGGAAAGAGAATTTTTTGTGTGCGTGTCTGTTCTTTAGCCTAACATACCCTTGGTTAACTTTATTCAGCAAATCAACGATTGGTCGAAGCATGGAGTTCCATTCCTCTTCGTCATCGACTTTGAATTGAAGAGGCCCCTCGCTTATCGACTAAATGATATTGACCCTAAGGAGATTTTATATGAAGTGAACGGAATTTCGAATGCTACGGTTCAAGCCCCTGCGTCTCATTCGTTGGCGTTTGAGCGTAAGCCAATATTGTTTGAAGACTACCACCGGAAATTTCAAGTGGTTGCCGATGCGTTACACCGAGGCGAGTCTTACCTTACCAATCTGACCATCCAGACGCCCGTGGCAATGAACCTATCGCTGCGCGATCTTTTTTTTGCCGCAAAAGCGAAGTACAAGTTGTGGTTTCGAGATGAGTTCTTAGTTTTTTCGCCAGAGTCGTTTATCAGGATCGAGAACGGCAAAATCTTTTCTTTTCCCATGAAGGGCACCATTGATGCCGTTGTACCCAACGCGCGCCAAACAATTTTGAATGATCAGAAAGAAAAAGCGGAACACGTGACGATTGTGGATTTGATTCGCAACGATTTGAGTCTGATTGCTGATGACGTGGCGGTCAATCGTTTCAGGTATGTCGATGAATTGAAAACCGCAAGCCATACTTTACTTCAAGTAAGCTCAGAGATCTCAGGTAAAATAAAGCCAACCTTAGCTTTAGGCGATTTGCTGGTCAACTTGTTGCCTGCCGGCTCCATTAGTGGCGCGCCTAAAAAACGCACAGTTCAAATTATTCAGCAGGCTGAACAAGAAGAACGAGGTTATTTTACGGGCGTGTTTGGTATTTTTGACGGAGTGCGAGTCGATAGTGGCGTGATGATCCGTTTCATTGAAAACACGCCAAAAGGTTTCATCTATCGCAGTGGTGGTGGCATTACTGCCTTGAGCGATGCCGAGCAAGAATATAAAGAGGCTATTAACAAAGTGTATGCCCCGGTTTATTGAGTCGATCAAACTATTGGATGGTAAGTACCATAACTTGCCCTATCATGAAGAGCGCATGTACAACACATTATGGCAGGTTACGGGCACGAAACCGGCACAAACATTGAGTCAATTGTTGGATTTGGAGTTGAGACCATCGAGGGGTTTATACAAGTGTAGGGTTGTATACAGCGAAGACAGCCACTATGTTGAGTACGTGCCATACACGATGAAGCCAGTCGGTTCGTTAAAGTTGGTGAAGAGTGACGCAATTGATTATAAATATAAATTTGAGGACAGAACCGAGTTGAACGAAATGTTTAACCAGCGTGGCCCATGCGATGATGTAATAATTGCTAAGAATGGTTTTGTGACAGACGCCTCCTACGCCAACTTGCTGTTGAAGTTTGGCAACGATTGGGTAACACCCACTACTTGCTTGTTTAACGGAGTGATGCGTCAATGCTTATTGGCTGAGGGCAAGATTCAAGAGGACGAAATTCGTCTAAACGACTTGATAAGGTTTGATAGTGTAAAGTTGATCAACGCCCTGCTTGGGATGGAAGGAAATGAAGTGCCGATTAATAAAATTTTTTTTGATACGAAGTAGTTTGTGGTTGTTGGTGTTCTTTTGTGGTTGGGCAGCACAGTCTACAGCTCAACTCTTATCCACCAAATCAAAAAAAGCAATTGAGCTCTATACACAAGCCGATAACTTTCGCGTGCGCGGACAGTTAATCGAGGCAATTAACTTGCTACGAGAAGCCATAGAAAAAGATAAGAAATTTGAAGAAGCATATTTTAGGTTGGGGCTTGTGTACCGCAGCGCTGGTGAGTTAGTAAAGTCAAATCAATCGCTCGAAAGCGGATTTGCACTAACAACCGACCCAATCAAGAAGAAGAACTACCAATACCTTTTGTGCGAAGGCTACTTACGTGTTGGCAACTATACCCAGTCGCTTGAATACGGTTCTGCATTTTTATTGGCAGAAAAGTTCGATAAAAAGAAATTGGTGCAAGGAGATGTTTGGAAGAAGCAATGTCAATTTTCGATCGACAATCTTAATAAAAAATATAAGTATGAAGTGCATCCATTAAGCGACACGGTCACTGCATTGCCCATGCAATACTTCCCCACCATCACACCCGATGACCAAGAATTGATTTTCACCGTGCGCTATGGAAAAGCACATGATGATAATGAAGATATCTATTTATCAAAGAAGCAACCCAACGGGAAGTGGGGAAAGCCAAATTCGATCTCGCCCGAGATCAATACCAACTTTCGAGAGGGAGCATCCACCATTTCGGCTGATGGACGTTTATTGATTTTTACTATTTGCGGCTACCAAGGTTGCGATCTGTATCAAAGTAAAAAAATTGGAGGCCAATGGACCAAGCCAACGAATCTTGGTACAGGAGTAAACAGTTCGGGTTGGGAGGCGCAGCCCGCTTTGTCTGCCGATGGCAACACATTGTTCTTTGTTTCCGATCGCAGGGGTGGCGTGGGTGGTTACGATATTTGGGTGTCGCAACGAGACGAGAAGGGAACCTGGCAGAAGGCATTCAACGCGGGCAAAAACATCAACACTATTTTTGATGAGATTGCACCGTTCATTCATTCGAATGGATTAAATCTCTACTTTGCCTCCAACGGGTTACCCGGTTTTGGTGGGTATGATATTTATGTTGCCGAGCAGCAGCACCAGCAATGGGGCGAGCCGAAAAATTTGGGTCATCCACTCAATAATTTTAGTGACCAATATTCTTTTGTAGTAAATGCCAGAGGCGATCTTGCTTATTACTCTAAAGAGGAAGGTAAAAATCAAAGCAAAGTCTATTCTACTTTAATCCCCGAAGAGTGGCGAGTGAGCAGGCGTAGCAACATTGTGAGAGGTACTGTGGTAGACGCTAGAACGAAAAAGCCGCTAAAGGCAAAAATTGAATTGCACGACTTGCGGATTGACACGCTCTTATCTGTTTTTAGTTCCGATTCTATTTTGGGCAGTTATTTGTTCGTACTTCCTGCTCAATCAGAATATGCTGTTTACGCAAATAGTCAAGGGTATTTGT
>JBJTHA010000136.1:0-29299 GCA_046094265.1 Cytophagales bacterium | reverse complement strand
CTATAAAAGAAGAGAACCATTCCATGATTATGGATGCAATACTTGGGAAACCAAAACATACCATTAAAACTATTGGCATATTAGTGTACGATGGTGTAAATGATCTGGATATGATGGGGCCTCGTTATGTTTTGGGGCAGGCTGGAGCCAAAGTGCAATTAATTGCACTCCATCCTGGAAACATTAAAACTGTCATGGGCGTGCAAGTCGTACCCGACAATGTAATTGATTCTGTAAACCAATTAGATATTTTGGTAATTCCCGGAGGTTTTACGGGCACGATTCAAGCCGTGTATGACGAGAGGCTGCACGACTGGATTCGGGAAATTGATAAGAGAACTACCTACACCGCTGGTGTTTGCTCTGAGGTTTGGGTGCAGGGTGCTACGGGTTTACTAGAGGGCAAGCGCGCCTCTACGAATTGGTACCGCGAAGAGGAGTTCCTGAAAAAATTCAAAGCCATACCTGCCAACGAGCGTTATACGCGTGATGGTAAATACTGGACGAGTGCAGGTGTTACTGCGGGTATGGACATGGCACTCGCCATATTGCACGACAACTGGGGTGAGAGATATACACAGGGGGTGATGCTCGATATGGAGTACGATCCAGCACCACCTATTTCAGGCGGCACTCCAGAGAAAACTGGTTTTCTTGTAGAGTGGATGATGAAGGCCATGTATGATGCTGGAGTGAATCCGCTGATGGATAGCTTAGAACGAAAAAAAACTAGGCCATGACTAAAGCTTCCTTTCAGCGATATGTTCGAAAAGCTCACCGCTACCTTGGCGTGCTGCTTGGCATTCAGTTTTTATTCTGGACGATAGGCGGTTTATATTTCAGTTGGACAAAAATTGAAGAGGTGCGAGGTGAAAACCTGCGTAAAAAAGAATCGTTGGTGCAACCTCAGGAACTAACGATATCTTTAGCCGATGTGCTGCCCACGTTACAAGCGGATTCAATCAGTAAACTATCTGTTTCGTATGTGTTGGGCGAAGCACACTATCAAATCACTTACTTTCAGCAAGGCTTTGAGAAAATCACTCTGATCCATGCAGCCACAGGCGCGATTCGAAAGCCTTTAAATGAATCCGAAGCGGTTGAGGTAGCAAAACAATCTTTCCTGCAGCCAGCCACGGTATCCAGTGTCGCGTATATTGCCAAAACTAACGGACATCATGAATATCGCGAAAAGCCGCTACCCGCCTATGCCGTTACGCTTAGTCAACCTGGCAATACAACAGTTTATGTTTCAGCAGAGCTTGGCACTGTGCAATCGTACCGCAACAACACGTGGCGTATTTTCGATTTTCTTTGGATGCTGCACATAATGGACTTTGAGAACCGAGACAACATCAACAACTGGCTGCTACGGGCTTTTTCTGCATTTGGTTTGATTACCCTGCTCTCCGGTTTTACACTTTACTTCATCACCTCACGAAAAATAATATTCACAAAATGAAAAATCTACTTCCTATTATTACCATTGGTCTTTTTTGCTTCACAAGTTGTGATCAAAAGGAGCAAGCCCGCACACAAACACATCAAGATTTGATGGACAAACTGGGTAAACCAACAAGAGATATAAAAACCGTTGGGATCTTACTTTATGATGGCTACACAACATTAGATGCAATGGGGCCTTATCAGGTACTCAGCGAAATGATGGGCACACAAGTTTTTTTTGTTGCCAAAAATGCAGGACTTGTTGCAAACATGAATGGAATGAAAGTGGAAGTAACGCGCTCTTTTGCTAACACCGATAGTTTAGATGTGTTGGTGATCCCGGGTGGTTTTAGAGAGACGTATCAGGCTGCACAAGACACCGCCATCTTGAATTGGATAAAAAAGATAGACGCCACCACCACCTACACCGCCAGTGTTTGCACAGGGGCGTGGATATTAGAAGCAACGGGCTTGCTAAAGGACAAACAGGTAACCACGCATTGGTGGGGCAAAACGTATTTGAGAGAGAAGGGAGCGAATGTACAAGACAAGCGCTGGGTACGCGATGGAAAATACTGGACGAGTGCTGGCGTAACGGCTGGCATGGACATGAGCCTGGCGATGGTGGCCGATATTCGTGGTGAGAAATTTGCAAAGACGGCCATGCTTGATTTAGAATACGACCCAAAGCCACCATTTGCAGGAGGCAGCGAGCATAACACAGATAAAGAAATTGTAGACATTATGCGCCAGATGTATGATATGGGTATGGAGCGTGTAATAAATCCTACTCCGCAACCCGTAATCGTTTTTAAAACTGATATTGATCCAGTGTGTCACATGTCTGTCGCAGCTGGGCATGCCGATACAGTGCGGTATAAAAACGATGTATACGGCTTTTGCTCGCACATGTGTAAAGAGTCGTTTGTAAAAGACCCTGAGAGATTTTTGAGTAAAAAGTAGATGCGTTAGAATTTGAAGGGTTTTCTGCAAGATGCGTGCACAGAATTAGCCAATCGTTAATTCAAAATGGAAGATGTGCATGGGACAGTCGAAAGTTAGATTTGGCGGAACAGCACCTAATGGCATATATTGAGGGCAGCGACAGCATTCGAGATGGCATTAGGGGTAGGTGTGGTTAGCTGCTACCATTTTTTATGCTGCCGCAAAAGCAGATTTGGTAAGAGCGCACGAGTATTGGAATCGATTTAAGCCATCGGCAATTATTTTTAATGCTCAAGTATTTGCCGCTGAGGCGGCCATTGCTCTGTTACAACAAAATGTAACAGAGGCTGTAATGAAAATTGATTTGGCAATTGCCGCCCTGCCTAACATGCTAGATCGCGGCAACGCGCTGGCATTAAGAGATAAACTCATCGCTTTGAAAAGCAATGCATTAAAATGAACCTAGAAGACAGAGCAAACAAAACCTCCTGTAGGCGATCAAAAAAAACCAAAAAATTAATCAAAATGATCGTATTTTCGAGTGGGTGATTGATAGCATTTTGATGAGAATTTGATGCATATCAAGTATTTTTCTGGCGTTCAATTGCCAAATCAGTCAAATAAACCTACATTTGCCATCCTTTTAAAAACGGACGAGATCCAACATTAAAAAATTACAAAATGGTAAAAATCAGATTAGCCCGCAGAGGTCGTAAAAAACTGTCGTTATTTGATGTGGTAGTGGCCGATGCCCGCGCTCCTCGCGATGGTAAGTTTATTGAAAAAATCGGAACCTATAACCCTGGAACGGTTCCTGCAACGATTGAATTGGCGGAAGACAGAGCCTTTCATTGGTTAATGGTAGGAGCACAGCCCTCGGATACTGTAAGGGCAATGTTGTCTTACAAAGGCATTATGTTCAAGCGTCATCTACAAATTGGTGTTAACAAAGGTGCGTTGACCCAAGAATCTGCTGATGCAAAATTGGCCGAGTGGTTGAAGGTAAAACAGGATAAAATTCAAGCTAAAACTGCTAACGTAGGCAAGGCAAAGTTAGATGCTGCAAAGGCACGTAAAGAGGCAGAATCAAAAGTGCGTGAGGCCAGAGCCGAAGCTATCCGCAAGAAGCAAGAAGTTGCTGTTGCTGCACCGGCCGCGGCCGCTGAGGCTATAGAAGCCCCTGCTGCTGAACCTCAAGCGTAACTTAGCCAATCATCTTTCAACGAATGCCATTGCCTAAACGGTGATGGCATTTTTTTATTTTTTTTGAATGGAAAAACAATCCTGCTACAAAATCGGCTACATTACCCGGCCACACGGGTTAAAAGGTGAGGTAACGGCCATACTAACAGCACCCATCGACTTGAGCGAGGTTACCTCGTTCTTCCTTGAATACCGAAACAGCTTAGTTCCCTTCTTTATCGAGTCGTTCTCAGATCGTGTCGACAAAACTTTTCTCAAGTTCCAAGAGATTGACTCCGTTGAAAAAGCCGACCCACTAAAAGGTTGCAGTATCTATTTGCCAAAGGCAATACGCCCAAAGCTAAAACGGGGCGAGTTTTATGATGATGAAGTGATTGATTTCAACGTAGAGGAAAAAACCAAAGGCCTGTTGGGTTCAGTAAAAAATGTCTCTGCCACAGGACCTAATCGGCTTCTATTGGTACGATATAACCAAAAAGAATTGCTCATACCCGTTAACGGACCATTTATTGTGAGCGTTAATAAAGCCAAAAAATTGATTACAGTTGATCTGCCCGATGGCTTTTTAGACATTTAATTTTTCTAGATTCTGTTCATTTAGATTCTCTTTTTGCATCCGCAAATGAAAAGTTCCCGTACAAGTATCCCCTAAAACTAAAGAATTCTATAACGAATTTTCATCCTGTTAGAAAGTGGGATCAAATTTGGGGAAGACTGGTACTAAATAAACGTTCATTACTCCCAACTGAACGCAGTCTTTTCAGTCGCCTCGTCTGAAGACAAATAACTCTAACCATAAATCCAATCCACCAAGGTCACCGAAGCCAAATAGATCAGTAAAACCGAAATCACGTTCAACCATACTCCAGCCTTCATCATGTGCCTCACTTGCATATGCCCGCTGCTAAACACAATGGCATTGGGAGGAGTAGCCACCGGGAACATGAATGCCATGCTCGCACCAAGTGTTACGGGCATTCCCATCAAAATCGGGTCGATGCCGATGTTGGTAGCAATACCAAACACTACCGGTAAAAAAATCTGTACCAGTGCCACGTTGCTCATTAGCTCGGTAATAAAAACGGCAGCCGTTATCAAACCAAACAACAACCAATTGATAGAGGGACTGTTCGCGGCAATCTTTGCTCCCACCGCCTGAATAATACCTGCATTTGAAAGCCCTTGCGCCAAACACAGACCTCCGCCAAATAAAATTAAAATGCCCCATGCCATTTTCTCGGTATCACTCCACTTTAGCAGAAAGTTCATCTGCTTCCAGTCTACCGGCATAATAAACATAAGCACACCGCCCAGCATCGCCACGTTGGTATCGTTCAGCATTTCTTTCTTTAGTAGGATATTGATGGGCTGCTGAAATATCCAAAGCAGACAGGTAGTAGCAAAAATAGCCATCACTAGTTTTTCTTCCTTGCGCAGCACACCCAACTCTTTCAGCTTTGATTTGATCAGTTCATCGCTACCCTTAACATTGGCAATTCCACTCTTGAATAAGATCGAAGTAATGATAAAGTACGTGGCCATCAACAACAATGTCATCAATGGTACACCTACCAACATCCACTTGCCAAAGTCTAGCTTTTGATGGTAGAACTGTTCGAGTAAGCCCGCAAACACCACATTGGGCGGTGTACCGATGATCGTACCGATGCCGCCAATGCTGGAAGCATAGCCAATAGTAAGTAGCAGGCCGATGGCAAAATTCCTCTCTCCTTTTGGTAAGGCTTCGTTTGGCACTGATGCATCGCTCTTCAACAGGTTAATGACCGAAAGTGCAATAGGCAACATCATCATAGCAGTGGCCGTGTTGCTAATCCACATGCTGATGAAGGCAGTGGAAATCATAAAGCCTAAAATAATTCCGTTGCCCGATGTACCGGTTATTTTAATGAGGTTCAGTGCAATTCGTTCGTGCAGACGATGTTTCTCTAAACCCAGTGCTATCATAAATCCGCCCATGAACAAAAACACGATGGGGTTGGCATAAGGCGCTGCTGCTTCGCTCATTTTCATCACGCCCAAAAAAGGAAAAAGTACTAGCGGCAACAGCGCGGAAATGGAAATAGGCACTGCTTCAGTCATCCACCAAATAATGATCCACGTGGCCAATGCCAGCACTTTGCCGGCTGAAGGCGAAATGAAATCAGAACTGATTAGATTGATCAGCAAAAAGAAAACCGTTGGGCCGGCAAGAAACCCAATTATTTTTTGCCACTCGACCGAAATATTTTTTGTCATGTCGTAAAAAAAGCGAAGGCTTCCCTTCGCTTTGAGTTAAGGTATAAATAACTACACCTGCTGGCTTCCACCTTCGCCCTTGGGGTTTGCGGGCTTCACCACAATGGTGCGACCATCTAATTCGGTTTCATTTAATGCGGCAATGGCAGCCTGCGCCTCTGCATCATTCGCCATCTCCACAAAGCCAAAGCCTTTTGATCGACCCGTATCGCGATCTTTTACAATCTTAGCAGAAGTAACTTGGCCAAACTTGGCAAATGCAGATTCCAGGTCTTCGCGCCTGGTTTTGAAATTTAAGCGAGCAACGAAAATGTTCATAGTGCTGAAAATAGGGTGAAATAATAAGTTTACGTTCAACAACCTCCACAAAATAGTAAATTATTCGCAACAATTTCAAGGGGTGTTTTTCAAGCAAACTAAAATCACACTTTTCAACTAAAAACGGTCGGCTGTACAAAACACACCTTTTGCTTGTTTATATTTGGATATGGAAAAAATAGAACACATTGGGATTGCAGTAAAAAATCTGGATGAAGCCAACAAATTATTTGCGAAGCTTCTGGGTAAGCCACACTACAAAATAGAATCTGTGGCCAGCGAAGGTGTGCGCACCTCGTTTTTTGAAGTAGGCGGCATTAAGATTGAACTACTGGAAGCCACGCGTGCCGACTCGCCCGTGGCAAAATTTATTGAAAAGCGTGGTGAGGGCATTCACCATTTGGCCTTTGCCGTTCAGGGCATAGAAAAAGAAATGGATCAATGTGCTGAAAAGGGTTTTCATTTATTGGCCGATGCACCAAAAGATGGTGCTGACAACAAACGCATAGTCTTCCTGCACCCGAAGTACACCAACGGAGTGTTGGTGGAAATGTGTGAGGAGAAGAAAAACTAGGCTGTTTACAATACCATCCTGCCTACTGGCGACTGCCTACTGCGTACTCTTACCTCTCCACCCTGGCCCTCTCACCACTCGGCCTGGCCTCGCGTTGGTGTGTTCTCCATTCTCTAATACTTGCGTTCCGTTGACAAACACGTGCACCATGCCCGTGCTGTATTGATGGGGCTTTTCAAATGTTGCGTGGTCTTGAATTTTGGCCGGATCAAAAATGGCAATGTCTGCAAAGTAACCCGGTGTTAGTGAACCGCGCTTTTTGATTTTTAGATTGGATGCCGGCAGTGACGTTAACTTTCGAATGGCCTCTGCCAACGTAATCACTTTTTCATCGCGTACATACTTCCCGAGTAACCGAGAAAAATTTCCGTACGCCCTCGGATGGGTACTGGTTTTTAAGAAAACGGGTGAAGTGGTGGGCGACTCAGCGTCTGACCCAAAACTGATATACGGTAGTTTGAGTTGTCGCTTCACGTTTTCTTCGCTCATTAAAAAATAAGCTGTTCCCACTCGGGTACTATCGGCAATCACCAAGTCCATGGCTGTTTCCTCAGGCGACTTACCGTAAATTTTCGCCACTTGGCCTAACGTTTTTCCAGTGAAGTTCTTCCTCAACGAGTCGTTTACAAAACCAAGCAATAATATTTTCTCCGGATCGCCCGCCAACCGCATTAGGTTCTCCCATTTGTCGGTAGGCGTACGCATTTCTTGCAGTGCTTTTTTACGTATCACCGGGTCTTTCATGCGTTTGATCCACTCATTAATTCCGCCCTCCTGTATCCATGGGGGCATGGCAGCATCCAAGCCAGTAGCACCGGCAATGTACGTGTACATATCGGCAGTGATTTTCACTCCGCTTTGATTAGCCCGATCTATTTTTGCGAGTACTGAATCAATCTTATTCCAGTTTTTCGTTCCACTAAATTTTAGGTGATAGATTTCTGCCGGCAACTTTCCTTCACGGGCAATACGGATGGTTTCATCTACGGCCTGGAAAATCGCATTTCCCTCACTGCGCATATGTGTAATGTACATGCCGCCAAACTCACCCGCCACTTTGCAAAGTTCAATCAACTCTTCGGTAGATGAATAATTGGCCGGAGCATAAATCAAAGAAGAGCCTACCCCCAACGCACCTTCTTCCATTGCCTGTTTTACCAATGCTTTCATACGGGTCATCTCCTCGTCATTTGGCAATCGGTTGGCATACCCCAACTCATGCACGCGCACGGTAGTTGCACCAATGAAAGATGCAACATTGGGAGCTACGCCACGCTTTTCCAGAGACTCTAAATACTGGCCAAGTGTGGTCCAATCAATTTCATAAGCGGTTTCTGGGTCGCGCTTCATTTGCTCTTGCGCTTGTTTTTTCATTTGGTCGTTTAAAGGCCCCATCGACATGCCCTCGCCAAAGACCTCTAAGGTGACACCTTGCCGAATATCTGCTTGCGAATTACCATCGATCATCAACGACTCCACCGCCCAACTCAACATATTGATGAAGCCCGGAGCAACAGCCAAGCCCCTCGCATCGATTTCCTTTTTGCCCTCTGCACCAGATAAATCGCCAAGGAAGGCAACGGTATCAGCATTGACGCCCACATCGGTTATCACCCCTTCCCTGCCAGAACCATCATATACCGTTCCGCCACGGATAATAATATCGAACTTCTGCTTTTGACAAGCTACCAGCAACAATAAAAGGCATGCAATAAGGGTAGGTTTCATAGGTTTTGTTTTGGTTTCGTGATAATGTATAGAGTTGCAGTAATAAACATTTTCAACAATCATCTTTACCCACTGAATTCGAATACGATCGAAAATTTTCCCGCCTCTATGAAAGCCTACTTTTTCCTTTGGATAAAAACAATAGCAAATGCAAAGATGCGTCAAAAAAAAATAGTCGGTCAGCCGATCTTCAAACAAATCAATTAGCCGGCTTAGGCTATTCGTCCCATTCCTACCTCCACTTCAATTCTCTTGCAATCAACTCCACCCACTGCGCATACATTTTACCGGAAGGGTGCAAGCCATCGCCTGCCACTAGTGAAGGATCTGTCAAGCCATCGCGCGAAATTTCGGTGATGTTGAAATATTGCACTTTGTACTTGTAAGTGATTCGCGCATTGATTTCGTTGAATAAATCTATCGCTTTCGTAATTGCTTCTTGTTTTGGTTTCCCGAAAGGAGTAAATCCATAATCGGGTATCGACACCACAAATACATTTTCCTTTCGGCCTTTGGCCAAGTGAATGGCCGTCTTCATCAATTCTTCAAATTCGATGGCGTATTGATCGGAAGATTTTCCTTGGTATTGGTTGTTCACGCCAATCAGTAAGGAAACCAAGTCGTACTCCGGTTTGAGCTGCGCAATGTTCATGGCGTTCTTTAAGTTATCGGTGCGCCAGCCCGTGGTGGCAATAATAGTCGGCTTGCCAATGGCGTAGCCTTTTTTATTCAAAGAATCGCGCAGTTGATTAGGCCAACGCTCGGCCTCGCTCACGCTTTCACCAATGGTATACGAATCGCCCAGTGCCAAGTATTTTTTTTCTTGTGCATTCATTGAGGTTGAAAGAATCATTAATAAAGAAATGAATAATAAGTAACGGTACATAGCCCAACGTATTTATGGAAAATTTATTAAAAACAATCAACCTCACCAACATTTTATTAACTTTATTCAAAACATAACCTACATGACCCCCGACCGATTATTTCAGATCTGCAACAGTATTGTACCACTTGGCTGGCTTCTGTTGATTGTGGCACCCAAATGGCGCTATACTAAGCTAATCGTTTTACAAGGTGTTTTACCGTTGCTTCTCGGCCTCGTCTACCTTACATTGATTGTTTTATTTTTTGGAAAGAGTGAAGGAGATTTCAGTTCGCTCGCGGGCGTGATGAAACTTTTTACCGACCCGTGGGGCGTAACGGCCGGCTGGGTGCACTATCTGGTGTTTGATTTGTTCATCGGCACGTGGGAGTTGAGCAACAGTCAGAAGTTGGGCGTCTCGCATTGGGTAATGATACCGTGTTTGTTATTAACATTTTTCTTTGGACCGATTGGCTTAATCATGTACTACCTCGTTCGCGCCAGCAAAACCAAAACATTGCTACATGATAATTTCTGAGTCGATGAAGTTTCTCAAAAAAGAAAATAAGGTGCTGTTCTGGAGTGTCCGGTTCAACGCTGCACTTTTCATACTGGCCTTTATTTTATTCTTTGTTGACGATCGACAAATCATGAGCATCAACGCATGGATTAAACCGATGAAGTTTGCACTCAGCGTGTTGATTTATGTATGGACTTTTGGCTGGCTGCTGCAATATTTGCCGGCCAAAAATAAAGTATCCTTCATCAGTTGGGGAATCACCCTTTGCATGATTGTTGAAAATATCGCCATCTTTTTTCAAGCAGCCCGTGGAGAGACTTCACATTACAACATCAGCTCTGCATTAA
This sequence comes from Cytophagales bacterium, assembly GCA_046094265.1. Classification (GTDB taxonomy): domain Bacteria; phylum Bacteroidota; class Bacteroidia; order Cytophagales; family Cyclobacteriaceae; genus ELB16-189. Next base: position 19,097 of record JBJTHA010000136.1, on the reverse strand, counting down.
ACGCGTCTATCTTCTCTACCATGGGGGTTTTCATCGGAATAAATTCTGTGTTGATCTTTTATACGCTGATTTTGTTTTTTACCGAAAAAATTAACCTCGACCAAGCATCTCTTTTTGCGTGGCGCGCAGGGCTTTTTTTGGTTTTGGTGGGTGGAGCTGCGGGTGGAATGATGGTGGGCAACATGGCGCACACAGTGGGCGCGCCCGATGGCGGTCCGGGCCTTCCGTTTTTAAACTGGAGCACTGTGACGGGTGATTTGAGAATCGCTCATTTCTTCACCTTACATGGTTTGCAGGCCATACCGCTTTTTAGTTCCCTCTTCGCAAGCAAAACCTCAAAGCCAATGCTTTACAATATTCTGTTTTTTGTTTGTTATACGGGAGCGTGTGTGGGATTGCATTTATTTGCTATGCAAGGCCGACCACTTTTCTCGTGATGTGAGCGTCATTTCAATCACTTTTCTTTGGCGGAAACTTTTTCAAGGCAATCGAAACACCATTAGCAAAATTCTTTTCGGTCAGCTCGGGGTTCTTCTCTAAATACGAGGTGGCAACGGAGCGCCAAATCATCCGTCCTGTTTGTTTGTCTATCATGTCAACAATCAGCGTACCCTTTAAAAGTACCACCTCTTGCGCAGGTGTGAAGTTCATAAACACAGCTTCTTCGCCCGACCGATGATAAATATAAGCAGTATCCGTTTCCACTGCTTCGTGTACATCCAACAATAACTGCGGATTTTCCCGATCGTAGGTAAGTCCCTTTTTTTGCATTTCCGCTTTCACTGCCTTCTCCATCAATTCTTTTACTTTTTGATTGTTGATGTACGATGGCCCTGTAAACGTAAACTCACAGCCTTCCAGCCAACAATATCTTTTGTATTGCGTAAAGTCAACACGCGGATCGTATTTTGTGTGTACGCGCACTGAGCATCCAATCGATACTGCAACCATTGATGATACCATCACAAGCAATTTCAGTATTTTCATAAAAGTTTTTTTTGTGGTTCAACCATTCACCCATCCAAATGTAGAACGTGGCGTGGGCCATAAGTATGATATTCATCAGTTGTCCAGACTTTTTTTAGTGGCCGTAATTCACCAACTTACAATAGAAAAATAAATTCCATGAAAACACTCAAACTGGCCTTAGCAATCACTCTACTGCCGCTTTTTTTGTCAGCTCAATCCCTAGAACAAAAAAACTATGCGCTAATTAATGCCAACTTGATCAATGGATACGAAAACAAAGTCTATCCAAATTCAATTGTTTTCGTGAAGCAGGGAAAGATTGAGAAAATCGGCAAAGGCAGTGAAGCAACGGCTGGCTATGAAGTAATTGACTGCCAGGGTTATTTTTTACTGCCAGGATTGATTGACGCACACACGCACCTCGATAACATGGCAGCTGCCAAACGTGCCCTTGAAACAGGTGTAACCACGGTTCGCACAGCTGGTGTGTCGGCTTACCAAGATGTAGCCCTGATGGAGTTAGTCCGCGCCAACCGACTGGCAGGACCCGATGTGGTGCCTGCGGGTGTATATGTAACGCCCAATTTAGAAGAAACAATTTTAGCCGATGTGCGGCTGGGGTCACTCATCAAAGGAGTAAAGGGCGATGACGAACTTCGGTTGGTGGTGAACGTGAACATCGATCGAGGCGCCAAGGTGATCAAAACACGTGGCACCGAACGCGCGGGCCGACCTGACACCGACCCGCGCGAACAAGTGTACACCGAACAACAAATACGAGTTATTGTACAAGAAGCCGCCAAACGAAATGTACCGGTAATGATTCACGCACATGGCGATGAAGGTGCCAAGGCTGCCGTGTTGGCGGGTGCACGCAGCATCGAGCACGGTACTTTCTTGAGTGATGAAACGTTGCAACTGATGAAACAGCGAGGTACTTTTTTGGTTCCTACTTTTATCACATTAGAAGACCTGACTCAGCCCGGTGGCGATTACGTTGGTTCCGTTTTGGAATTACGCGGTCGATTTATGATGCCGCAAGCTGAAAAGGTTTTTAAGAAAGCATTAGAACTCGGTGTGAAGATTGCCACAGGCGCAGACAACAGCTATCAGGCGATCAGCACCAGTAGAATTTCACTGGAGTGTGCACACTTTGCCCGCATGGGCATGACAAACTTTCAAGCTATTCAATCAGCAACGACTGCCGCAGCCGAACTACTGAAACTTGATCAAACCACGGGAAAAATAGCATCAGGCTTCGATGCGGATATGATCTTGGTACCGGGAAATCCTTTAGAGGAGATTCGTTTTTTGCAAGATGCGCTACTGGTAATGAGTAATGGCCACTTAACATTAAAGCGCATACCTTTTGGAAAATAAGACCCTCAGCGAGTGAGGTTAGTGAAAAAATCACATCTTCAAAATTCGTGGTATTAACTTAACGCCTTCAGGCAAGAAAACAACCCCTTATTTGTGTTACTTGGCATCGCCTCGATTAAATTCAACTAAACTACCCTCGCCTTAAAGGCGAGGGGTTGTAATTCGGCTAAAAGCCGACTAAAGACGTGCAAAAGCCTCGGCTTTCAAACGGGAGCAATCGGAAGAGAAAAAAGCATACTCAGTCAATAAAATATTATACTAAAGTCTTCGCCTAAAGGCGAGGGATTTTCCCCCTGATACATACATTAAGCCCGGGCTGCGAATAACAACTCAATATCTTTGTGTTTCATACCAAATTTCCTTGCTACCGATTCGTTTGTTAAGTGTCCTTTGTAGGTATAAACCCCTTTCATAAACCATTTGTGCGCAAAAATCATCTCTTCTACCCCACCCTCCTCAGCTGCACGCAAAATGGTGGGTGTAAAAATGTTGCTCAAAGCAGTTGTGGCAGTATTCGCCACGCGAGATGCCACATTAGGTACACAATAGTGAATGACATCATACTTTCTGAACACCGGATTGGCGTGAGACGTGATCTCGGACGTAGCAATACAGCCGCCTTGGTCAATACTCAAATCAATAATCAGTGAGTCTGGTTTCATTTGGCTCACCATATCCTCAGACACAACATGGCGCACTCTGCCTTTTTCTGCACGCAAGGCACCAATTACTACGTCCGCAGTCTTTAGCGATTCGCTTAGCGTCACCGTATCGATAGTAGATGTATAAAACTGATGCCCTAATGTGTGTTTTATACGCCTTAGTTTGTAGAGATGGTTGTCAAATACCTGTATCTCTGCGCCCAGGCTCAATGCTGCACGAGCACCGTATTCAGCCACCGTTCCCGCCCCGATGATCACCACCTTTGTGGGGGGCACTCCGGTAATGCCGCCTAAAATTATACCTCTGCCGCCTTTCACCGTACTCAGGTACTCGGCCGCAATCAGCATCACTGTACTGCCGGCAATTTCGCTCATGGCACGCACAATCGGTATGCCTCCAACTTTGTCTTCAATAAATTCATAGGCTAAGGCAGTTACCCTTTTTTTCAGTAGGGCTTGTACCCTGTCTTCTTTCAGGTAGCCAGTTTGTAGTGCAGAGATCAACATCTGCCCAGGCCTGAAGTGATCCATTTCCTCAACCGTGGGAGGCTCGATTTTCAGAATAATGTCGGCTTTGTATACTTCTTGTGGAGAATAAGCAATTTTTGCACCTGCTTCGCTGTACTGCTTATCGGTAAATTTTGAACCGTTGCCAGCTTTGGTCTCCACCCATACTTCGTGGCCATTGTTCACCAATAGAGCCACGGCATCTGGGGTCAAACTGATTCGGTTTTCCTGTAGGGCAGTCTCCTTTGGCAGACCGATAAAGAACGACTTCTTGCCCGTTTTTACTCTTACTAATTGTTCTTGAGGAGAGAGACTGGTTTTTGCCAATGCTTCAAACCCAGTACGCTTTTTTTCTGTGCTTGCCATAACGTATTTCTCGTGTCTGTGCGTCTATTTGTCTCAATTGAATTTTAAAGTAAATCGGAGGCAACAGGTTGGGTATTTTCTCAGGCCATTCTATCAAACACAAGTTCCCTGAGTCAACGTATTCTTCAACTCCCATATCAAACGCCTCAGTTTCATTTTTGATGCGGTAGAAATCAAAGTGGTAGATGCTATCTCCTTGCTCGGTTTCATACTCGTTCAGAATTGAAAATGTAGGGCTTGCCATAGTTTCATTTACACCCAGTTGCCTACCAATTTCCTTCGCCAGTGTCGTTTTGCCAGCACCCATTTCACCCTCCAACAACACACAAGTAAACCCATCAAAGGCAGCAATAAGCTCCGAAGTCACCTCGGCTAAGTGAGTGATATGGAATGTTTTAGTTTGGAGGTGTAGGGCGAGCTCAGGCATTTTTCGAGGATAAGGAAACTACGGGAATAATCATCTCTTCCAAGCTTACTCCGCCATGCTGAAAGGTATCTTTATAAAAATTTACGTAGTAGTTATAATTGTTCGGGTAGGCAAAAAATTGGTCTTCCAACGCAAATACATATGCGGTAGACACATTGTTTTTTGGTAAAAAAAATCGTTCTGGTTTGTTGGTCTCCAGTACTTTATCCCCTTCAAAATTGAGGTTCTTACCTTGCTTGTAGCGAAAATTTTTGTTTACGTTTTTGTCTCCGATAATTTTAAACGGCCGCTTTACCCGAATGGTGCCATGATCTGTGGTAATAATTAGTTTCACTTTTTTTTCTGAGATTTTTCTCAAAATATCAAACAGAGGTGAATGGTTAAACCACGACTTGGTGATGGAGCGATAAGCCGACTCATCTGGAGCCAATTCCCGAATCATAGCCATATCGGTGCGCGCGTGAGATAACATATCTACAAAATTGTAAACAATTACATTCAGGCCATTACCAAACAGGTTATTTACCGAATCCGCTAAGTCGCGCCCTTCTTCTAATTTTTTTATTTTGTTGTAAGAGAATTTAACATTCAAATTATTGCGCTTGAGTTGGCGCGCCAAAAATTCGTCTTCAAAGTTATTCTTCGATTCGTCCTCGTCTTCTCCAACCCACAAGTCGGGGTGCGTCTTTGCCATTTCTGAGGGAAGCATTCCGGAGAAAATAGCATTGCGCGCATACGCGGTAGTAGTGGGCAAGATGGAATAGTATGTTTCCTCCTTCTCAATGGTAAAGAACTCGGCAATCATGGGCTCAATTACTTTCCACTGATCATACCGAAGGTTGTCAATCAGTATCAAAAAAACACTGGTGGAAGGTGCTAACAGATTGAACACCTTTTTTTTTAAAAGTTGGTGAGACAGCAGGGGTTTTTCAATATTCGCATTGTTGAGCCATCCTTCGTAGTTGCGTTTTACAAAACGGCAAAAATTCAAGTTTGCCTCCACCTTCTGTGAGTCAAGCACCTCGGCCATATCGCGGTTATCGGCCTCGTCCATCTGCAAATCCCAAAACACTAATTTTTTATAGAGTTCTGCCCATTGCTCGTGGTTCATATCATCCAAAAACGCCATGCTTATCTTACGAAACTCCTGCTGGTAGCTAGAGTTTGTTTTCTCTATTACCAGCCGCTTGTTGTCGAGTATTTTTTTGATGGAAAGTAAAATCTGGCTTGGGTTGATGGGCTTGATCAGGTAATCATCGATTTTGCCTCCAATGGCATCTTCCATGATGCGCTCTTCCTCATTTTTGGTAATCATTACAATCGGCAGATTCGGCTTATGGCTTTTGATTTGCGTCAGCGCTTCCAACCCTGAGATGCCAGGCATGTGTTCATCCAAAAATACCAAATCAAACAGCCGATTTTCAGCCATTTCAACCGCATCCGAACCGTTGTTAACAGGCGTAATGTCGTATCCACGCTGTTGTAAAAAAAGAATATGCGGCTTCAGTAGATCTATTTCGTCATCGGCCCAGAGTATAGTGTATCGCTGCATGTTCAGTTTATATGGTTAAAGATAGTGAAGAATACATTAATCATTAAATCGTGACGCACAAAAAGACAGTTTACTTCAAAAAAATCAGAATTGCGAATACTGCTGCGAATGGTGAACTTTGGGTTTTAAAGCCCAACCCAGTGAGCAAAAAAAAAATCATCAACGACCCCGTGTACGGGTTCATCTCCATCCGGAGTGAACTGATATTTGAAGTTATTCAACATCCGTACTTCCAACGGCTGCGCTACATCAAACAGTTGGGTTTGGCCGGGTTGGTTTACCCCGGTGCACAGCATACACGCTTTCACCATGCTATCGGAGCCATGCATTTGATGGGACGTGCGCTGGAAAGCCTACGCAACAAAGGCATCGACATTAATGAAAAAGAGTTAGAGGCTGCACAAATTGCAATTTTATTGCACGACATCGGTCATGGGCCGCTTTCGCATACACTCGAAGAAACACTGTTGGACGAGGTAAACCATGAGAGCCTTTCTTATTTATTCATGAAAGAAATAAACCGAGAACTTCAGGGCAACTTGGACTTGGCCCTGCAAATATTTCGAAACAGCTATAGGCGAAAGTTCTTTCACCAGCTGGTGAGTGGCCAGCTTGACATTGATCGGCTCGACTATTTGAGACGCGACAGTTTTTTTACGGGCGTAATGGAAGGTACTGTTGGTGTAGATCGGATAATTGCTTTATTAAATGTGCACCAAGATAAGCTGGTGGTAGAAGAAAAAGGCATCTTTAGCATAGAGAGTTTTTTGCAGGCTCGAAGGCTGATGTATTGGCAAGTTTACTTGCACAAAACATTAGTGAGCGCAGAACGGATGATGGTAAACATCATCAAACGTGCGCAGTATATTTGTCAGGCTGGTGAAGAACTTCACTGTAGCGAAGCCCTCCAAACACTTTTGAAAAAGACCCATACGCTCGCAAATTTCTCGGGCACTAAGAATTCGCTGCTGGAGGTTTTCGGGCAACTGGACGACAATGACATATGGGGTGCCGTGAAGCTATGGCGCGACCATCGCGATGAGATTTTATCAGGCTTATGTAATCGCCTATTAATGCGCGAGCTATTCCAAATTAGACTTACTGTCGACCCTATCCGCAAAAGCGAAATAGAAAAAATTAGACTTCACGTACACCAATCATTTGGGATTTTGCGGAAGGATGCAAGCTATCTGTTTTCATTTGGCACGGTGAGTAATGAGGCGTACGTTACGGGTGGTCAGGCTATTCACATTTTAACAAAGCAAGGCGAAGTAATCGATATTGCGCAAGCATCAGACCTACCCACCATCAAGGCCATCAGCAAAATTGTGGAGAAAAATTATTTATGCTGGCCTAAAAATCTATATTTGTAATATGGAATTTACTGTTTCTCAGGTAGCAGCCATGTTGGGGGGAGAAGTGAGCGGCAACGGAAATGATGCGATCAATATGCTGGCTAAAATTCAAGATGCAAGAAAAGGTCAGATTGCTTTTTTATCAAACCCCAAATACGAACAATACATCTATACCACACAAGCCAGTGCGGTCATTGTAAAAAAAGACTTTCAACCTAAGAAAGAATTGAGTACTACCTTAATTTTGGTGGAAGACCCCTATATCAGTTTTACCGTATTGCTGGAGGAATACCACAAGTTGATGAGTTTCCAAAAAACGGGTACAGAGCAGCCTAGTTTTATCGGTAAAGAGTCAACCACCGGAAAGAATTTATACCAAGGTGCGTTCTCCTATATTGGCAATGGAGTGAGGATTGGCGACAACGTAAAAATTTATCCGCACGTGTATGTTGGCGACAATGTAATTGTTGGCAACAACACCATTTTGCATACCAACGTAAAACTCTATGCGGGCACCCGCATAGGCAACAATTGTGTGATTCACTCCGGTACCGTCATCGGCAGTGATGGCTTTGGCTTCGCACCACAATCTGATGGCACCTATAAAACCATTCCGCAACTGGGCAACGTGATTATTGAAGACAACGTGGCCATTGGCGCAAACACGGTAATTGACTGCGCTACACTTTTTGGCGATTCAACCATTGTAAGACAAGGTGTGAAACTTGACAATCTGATTCAAGTTGCACATAATGTTGAAATAGGCAAAAACACTGTAATTGCGGCACAAACAGGCATATCAGGCTCTACTAAGGTTGGAGAGAATTGTATTATTGCCGGCCAAGTAGGTATTGCTGGGCATTTAGTAATTGCCAACAACACAAGTTTAGGCGCACAATCAGGCGTACCCAAGTCAATCAAAGAAGAGGGTCAACGCCTGCTCGGCTATCCGGTTTTCGACATTAAAGAGTATTTCCGCTCGTATGCCGTTTTCAAGCAGTTGCCAAACTTGAGCCATCGGCTGCACGAACTGGAAAAAAGAATTGGTGTTTCGGAGGCCATAAATGCCAACCACAAAGAAGAATGACACCAACTTCTGCAACCATTCAAATGCTTGTATTCCTCTAAAAGACCGTTAAATTTGCGTCCTTTTACAGAATGCTCAATCACAAACAGCAAACCATAAAGAAATCCGCTACGATTTCGGGGGTGGGCTTGCACACAGGCGTGCAAACAGCCATGACCTTTTTGCCTGCAAAACCAAACCACGGAATAAAGTTTCAACGAATTGACCTGCCTGGATCTCCCATCATTGAGGCTGACTGCGAGCGTGTGGTAGACGTATCGCGCGGAACCACTCTTGAGCAGAGTGGCGCAAGGGTAAGCACCATCGAACATACTATGGCGGCACTGGTTGGGCTGGAAGTCGACAATGTTTTAATTCAGTTAGATGGTCCGGAAGCCCCCATTATGGATGGCAGTTCAATTCAGTTTGTAAACACATTGAAGGAAGTAGGCACCGAAGAGCAGAATGCGCTTAGAGATTTTTTTGAAGTTCAAGACTCAATTTTTTACCGCGAAACTGCCCGTAACGTGGAGATAGCTGCGCTGCCATTGGATGACTACCGCGTAACGGTGATGGTAGACTACAACTCTCCCGTCTTGGGCAGCCAACACGCGTCCATTACCAGCATTCAACAATTTGAAAAAGAAATAGCTTCTTGCCGCACATTCTGTTTTTTACATGAGTTGGAAATGCTTTACAAGAACAATTTGATTAGAGGTGGAGACCTGAACAATGCCATTGTAATTGTTGACAGGGTAGTAGAGCCAGATGAGTTGGAGAACATTGCCAAAATGCTGGGTAAACCCAAAGTAGAAGTAAAAAAAGAAGGCATCCTTAATAACATAGAACTTCGCTATAATAATGAACCCGCGCGTCATAAACTGTTGGACATTGTTGGTGATTTGGCGTTGGCTGGACGCCCCTTAAAAGCTCAAATTTTGGCAGCTCGACCAGGTCATGCCGCTAACGTGGCATTCGCCAAGAAACTCAAGAAACAAATGCAGGAAAGCGACAAAAAGGGTGTGCCAAAGTACAACCCTGCGCTTCCTCCGGTGATGGATATCAACAAAATTACGGCAACCCTCCCCCATAGATATCCTTTTTTGCTGATTGATAAAATCATTTATCTCGATACCGAGCGGGTAGTGGGTGTAAAAAATGTTACCATGAACGAGAACTTCTTTCAAGGTCACTTCCCCGGCAACCCGGTAATGCCGGGCGTTTTACAAGTGGAAGCTATGGCTCAAATCGGTGGCATTTTGGTATTGAATACAGTTCCAGATCCTGAAAATTATTGGACCTATTTTTTGGGCGTTGATGAGTTTCGGTTTAGAAAAATGGTATTGCCGGGCGATACGCTCGTGATCGAATGTCTTTTGTTGGCTCCTATCCGCAGGGGCATCGCAAAAATGTCAGGGCGCGCCTTTGTAGGCAATACGTTGGTATGTGAAGGGACCATGACCGCAAGCATTGTTAGAAAAAATTTATGAGCTACCACCCTCTGGCCAATGTGCATCCTCATGCTAAAATTGGCAACAACGTAGTGATTGAGCCATTTGCAACCATTCATGCAGATGTGGTGGTAGAAGACAACTCTTGGATAGGACCCAACGCTATTTTATGGGACGGTACTCGCTTGGGCAAGAACGTAAAAATTTACCCAGGTGCGTCTGTTTCCTCGATACCGCAAGACTTGAAGTTTGCAGGCGAAAAAACCGAAACCTTCATTGGCGATAACACCGTGGTACGCGAATACGTGACCATTAGCCGAGGCACAAATGATAAGTATAAAACCGTTATCGGCAGCAACTGTCTTTTAATGGCCTACGTGCATGTGGCACATGATTGCATTATCGGCAACCACTGCATCCTGGTAAACTCAGTGCAGGTGGCAGGGCACGTAGAAATAGAAAATTGGGCAATTATAGGGGGCTCAAGTGCAGTACATCAATTTGTAAAAGTGGGGGCGCATGTGATGGTATCAGGAGGATCGCTGGTTCGTAAAGATGTGCCGCCCTATACCAAAGCTGCCCGCGAACCACTCACCTACGCTGGAATTAACTCGGTAGGTTTGCGTAGGCGCGGGTTTGATTTAGAAAAAATATCGGAGATTCAAGAGATTTACCGTTATATTTTTTTAAAGGGATTAAACAACGCGAAAGCTCTAGACTTGGTAGAACAAGAATTGCCTGCCAGTACCGAGCGCGATTACATCATTAAATTCATTCGGGCATCCGAGCGCGGAATAATGAAAGGTATTTCAAATGCAGTGGGCTCATTTGAATGATGAACATTGTTGCTAACAACTTAGGCAAGCGGTTTGACCGTGGTGAGTGGATTTTCAAAGACTTTTCATTTAACTTTTTGGCCGGAAATTGCTATGCGCTAATCGGCCCAAATGGATCAGGTAAGTCAACATTATTGCAAATTTTGTGGGGACAAATGCTGCCATCCAAAGGTATGGTTGGCTATCAAATCGAAGACATTACTATTTCGCCAGTTGATGTTTTCAAGCACCTGTCCATCGCTACACCATATATGGATTTGATTGAGGAATTTAGTTTGGAAGAGATGGTGAATTTTCACTTTCATCACAAAATACCGCACAACCAAATTACGATCCAAGAGGCAATGGAGTTAATGGAGTTACGCCACGCTAGACACAAGAAGATACGCGACTTTTCATCTGGTATGCGACAAAGGCTTAAACTGGCTCTGGCATTTTTTTCAACCAGCGATGCATTATTTTTAGATGAGCCTACCACCAATCTTGATCAAAACGCTTTTCAATGGTATTGGAAACATTTGAAATCTAGGCCAACCGGGCAGTTAGTACTGATTGCATCCAACCAAACGGACGAATATCCAGAGACCGCAGAAAAAATCGACATTTTGCAATACAAGACTGGCACCAAACAAAGATGATTTAAGTTGAACATTACCCTACAATAAAAAATGGCGGTGCTGGCATGATTTCATTTCGAAAATTCTGGCATTTTTACTATGTTTGAAATCTAAATTTTAAAGAGAATGAAAACTGCAAAAGCATTGATAGCATTGGTGGTTCTGGGTTGCCTTTTTACTTTTTCGAACTGCGGTGGTGGAGGAGGCACGCCAGAGCCGCTGGCGAATCAGCAATTTACCAAATTGGCTGGGAGCAGCTCGAAAACTTGGAAACTGACTGCTGTAACACTGGATGACAAACCTCAATTCACTCCTTCTGGTTCTTACAATAATAACTTCACATTGACAATATCAGGTACGAAAGGTGCCACATCCTTTGACTATGCGGTGGCCGGACGCCCCCCACTTAGCCCGTGGAAGGCAGGTGGAAAATGGTTTTTTGGGGCAGATGTTGCCACACAAATTGTGCGTGATCCGGATTTAACTGCTGACAAACTTGACATGACTTACTCCGTAGCAGATAACACTTTACAACTCCAATTTAACTATCAGGGAGCAGGTTTTACCCGTGTTGACCAAGTAAAAGGCAATTGGGTATTTACTTTCGGACTGTGATTTTCTAAACCTATACTTTAAAAAGACCCGCATTTTTCTCCTCTGTGGGTCTTTTTATTTCAGCACCACCACTGTCGCTCCGTCACCGCCCCTATCGGCATGTTCATCGGCAAACGATGCCACGGCTTTTGTTCTTTTTAGCCGGTCGCGCACTACCTTACGCAGAATTCCTTCTCCTTTGCCATGAATAATCTTCAGCTGGCTTTGGCTCAATAAAATCGCATCGTCTAAGAATTGGATTAACAATGGCTCTACTGCTTCGGCACGCATGCCGCGTACATCCAACAACGGATTAAAGCTTGCCTGTTTGGCCATCACATTTACCCCCACCGCCTGCGCTTTTTTTAGTTCGGGTGGTATCACCTCGGCCAAATCACTGCGCACCAATTGGCTCAGTTTAAGGTTAGCTTGCAGCGGCCCAAATTGCACCATGGCTGAGTTGCCCTTGATTAATATCAATTTTCCTGACACTTCTTGACCAATGATACGAACACTGTCTCCTATTTTCAACTCCACTGGCGGAGTTGACTTTTCGGTTTCTTCGGGTTTTACTTTCATTGCCAACTGTTGCAGGCTACCGCGCACTTTGCGCGTTTCATTTTTGTTGGCTTTGCTTTGTTGAATGTGTCGAATCGTTTTCTCGATCTCTCGATTGGTTTCTTTCAATAATTGCGCGGCCTCTGTTTTTGCTTGATTGATAATTTCCTTCTTTCGCCCTTCGAGCTGTTGGTTCAACTGCTTGTATCGGTTTAACTCAACATGCAACAACTCTTGTTTTTCTTTCAACTCTTTTTCCCTTTTGGACAACAACAATTTTTCTTCCGCAACCGTCTTCATCAGTGTCTCCAACCCTGTAAGTTCCTTGCCAATAATTTGCTCGGCTTTCTGCAGTGCTGTTTCTGGCAAACCTGTTTTACGGGCAATCTCCAGCGCAAAAGAGCTGCCCGGTTTGCCCATTTCTAATTGAAACAAAGGGCGCAGGCTTTTGGTATCAAATTGCATAGACCCGTTTCGAATTCCATCCCTGTTTTCGGCATAGAGCTTCAGGTTGTAATAGTGGGTGGTAGCCACACCCCACACATTTTTCTCAAGTAAACTGTCCAGCACGGCTTCGGCAATGCCTCCACCAAAGTTAGGATCCGTGCCCGAGCCCAACTCATCGAGCAATACCATCGTATTAGCATTGCTTTGCTTGAGGAAGTAGGACATGTTCTTTAAATGTGAGCTGTAAGTGCTCAAGTCGTTTTCAATGGATTGCTGATCGCCAATATCAATGAAGATGTGTTGGAAGATGCCAAACCTTGAATGCGACTGGGCCGGAACCAACAATCCACATTGTAACATGTACTGCAACAGCCCAACAGACTTTAAGCAAACCGATTTGCCACCGGCATTGGGTCCTGATACCAGCAAGAACCGCTCTTGCTCACTGAGTTCAATGTTGAGCGGCACAACAGTTTTTTCTCCCTTAAAGCTGAATACCAAAACTGTGTGGCGCGCATCAAACCACAGCAACTCTGGTGAATCAAACACCTGCGGCTTGACCGCATTGAGCGCAGTCGCCAGCCTTGATTTTGCGCTGATGAAATCCATCTTCCCCATCCAATCAAATGCCGCCCGCAAATCATGCAAGTGATTTGCTAAAAAACGCGTGAGGTTTTTCAGCACTTTGATCACCTCCCTGCGTTCGCCATGCATCAACTCACGAATCTCATTGTTTGCCTCCAGCACTTCTGCCGGCTCTATGTAGATTGTTTGCCCGGTTGCTGACTCATCTGCGATAAATCCTTTGATCTTCCGCTTGTGTTCTGCCAGCAAGGGAATCACTAATCTTCCCTCACGCACCGTGGGCGATGCGCCTTCGGGCACATACCCTTGTGCGACTACTGAACGGAACAACTGCTCCGTAAGCCTTCGCACTTTGCCCTCTTCTGCACGTAACTGTTTTCTAATCTGCTGCAACTCAGGTGTTGCATTGTCTTTCACTTTCCCCGTGTCATCCAATCTGGCATCAATGGCTTCAACCACTTTCTTGGAAAGTACTATGCTATCAATCAGTTGGTGCAGGCTTGGATACGTTTCCTTGTTTTTGTCGAGGTAATTCTTTGCTTCAAAATAGGTGACCAACGCCAAGCGACAGTGATAGAAATGTTCCTCCTCCCAATAGGTGCCTTCAACCGCCAGTGCTTTAAGTTGATCTGCAGGATCCCACCAATTGCGCATGGGTAGTGTATCACCCTTGGCTTTGAGTTGCACAAGTTCGTCTACTTGGTTCAACAAGCGAACGATGGTGGCGTAATCTGTTTTAAAAGACATGGCCTCCACTTCATTGATGCCCAACGCACTTAGACAGTATTGCCGCAGCTTCTCGCGGATTTGATCAAATCCTATTTTCGTTTCAAAACTGGATGGGTAAATCATCGCATAAAGGTAGGAATACGGAACTTGAAAGTTGGAGATCGAGGTTAAACATTAAAGATCGGATCATTCGGGCGCCAGACGGTTCGAAGGCTTTCCCAAAACACTCCGCTATTTGATTTGTTGCTCGCGAAGGTTTAAACTATCAATTACCGCATCATACACTTCTTCAAATTCTTTAGGGTGCTGTAGGTAGTAGTCGTAGGTGATCTTCAAAGTTGAGTCGGGAATGCCCAGTTTTTCAAGAATTTTTTTCTCGCGCGGTACGAAAAACTTGATGGTGGAATCGCGTGGCAACGAGGTAGCATCCATTTTTGCCTCTGCCAAGTACATTTCGATAATCAAAGCCGTTAATTTTTCCTTGGTCAAAACTGCTGCCGATTTTTCCTCTCGCCCGCCACAGGCAGCCATAAAAACCAGAACCAATAACCCCAATAACCTTGTCATGCGAGATATGTTAGTTGAATTGCCTACGGCCAAAAATCAGGCCACGAAATTAGCTATTATTATTATTTTTGATGTTTCGAAGGCGCGGAGAAAGCCCTATAAGGGCATTAAAACCAAATGCGAGAACTTTTAAAAAAATTACGGAAGTACGAGATTCAGATTCGCAAGGCGGTGAACAGCCAGATGCAGGGCGACTTTCACTCGATTTTTAAGGGAACGGGCCTGGAGTTTGACGATGTGCGCCCCTACCAATACGGTGATGACATCCGTACCATCGACTGGAATGTTTCCGCCAAGGGGCATGGTACGTTCGTAAAAACCTTTCGAGAAGAAAAGGAGCAAACGATTTTCTTTATTTTGGATGTAAGCGCTTCTCAAGATATTGGGTCACCAGGTCGCACAAAAGTAGATGTGGGCAAAGAGATATGCGGGGTACTTGCCTTGGCGGGAGCCAAGGAATCGAGCCAAATCGGGTTAATCGCGTACTCAGACGAGCGTGAAAAATTCATCAAACCGAAGAAGGGAATTCAACAAGCGTATGATATCATCTTCAATATTTTTAAGCTGATACCCCATTCAAAAAAGACGAATCTCAAAAAGGCTATTTCTTTTGCACTGAACAGCATCAAACGCAGAAGCGTGATCATCATGATTTCTGATTTCATTGACGAAGATTACTACCACGATCTAAAGTCACTCGCGCGCAGACACGACTTGATTATTGTGCAAGTAAGCGATAAACGCGAAACGCAACTGCCAAAACTGGGCATCATACCAGTGGTGGACATGGAGACGAAAAAAACAATCTGGGTCAATACCTCGTTTGGCGGTTTCCGCGAGGCGATTGCCACACATCACACCGACCGGCAAAAGCAGTTGGCAGATTTTAGTCGAAAACATCAAATCAATTTTATTGGGATCGATACAGGTGAAGACTACGTGCCAAAGTTATTGCGACTGTTTAAAGTGCGGAACCAATCGTTTAAACTGGTCTGAAGGGATGCTGAGGTCTTTGCTTGTTTTCTTTTTGTTAGCGGTTAGCAGCGCGTGCTTTGCCCAAAAGGACTTAGTAGAAGTACGGGGCCGGTTTTCATCAGATAGCGTAGAACTGGGCAAACCCATTTCGTATTTTTTTACGGCACGCTATCCCGAAAAGATGATGGTGCTCTTCCCCGACTCATCGTATCGTTTTGCACCTTTCGAGTTTCAAAAGAAAATACTAACGCCCACACGCACCCAAAACGGCATTAGCTACGACAGCGTGGTGTATACTTTTACCACATTCGAAATTGATTCCATTCAATCATTGCAGCTCCCGGTGTTTGTGGTGAACCCAGCTGATTGTACTGTAGTTTTATCAGAGCGAAAGGATGTATTTTTCAAAACTGCAGTAGTGCTTCCCGATTCAGTACAACTGCAAAAACTTCCATTAAAAACAAACACGAACTATAACCCTGTTTCTTGGTTGTTCAACTACCCGTTCGCCTCTGTTATTGCCGGTGCGGTGCTGGTTGTATTGCTGATACTTTGGCTGGTGTTCGGAAAGCAAATCCGAAAACGATTCCGCATAAAAGGTTTAACAAAGGCACACCAACAGTTTTTGCAACAGTTCAACACACAAATCGAAAAATCACTTGCTGGTAATAGCGTTTCTGCCGAAACAGCGATGGTAGTTTGGAAAAAATATTTGGAGAATTTAAGCACTCAGCCATTTACAAAACTGACCACCAAAGAGATTCGCGAAGCACTTGCAAATGAAGAGTTGGCCTTGGCGCTGCAACGTGTAGATCGTGTGATTTACGCTGGCGGAGAAGTAGTACGCGAGCCGTTTGAGCAACTCAGAAAGTTCAGCGAAGATAAGTACCACGAAAAGTTGGAAGAAATAAAAAATGGATAGCATTCTCGATCCTTGGTACTCGCCACAATGGTTTACAATCACGGTGTTCAAAAATTACACGTGGGAAAACCCTCTTTACCTTTGGGCATTACTGGGAATACCCGTTCTGCTATTGGTGCGTTGGCTGATTAAGTACTATTTGAATCAAAAGTTGCCCGTGGCAGTGGTGAAAAGCGATCTGAAGAGTTCGCCTTTACACTTTTTACGTTTTGTACCCGATTTGATCTTAGGAGTTGTACTGGCATTGTTAGTGATTGCGTTGGCGCGACCCCAGCACACGAACGAAAAGGTTGAGCAATGGACAGAAGGAATCGACATCATGATTGCATTGGATATCTCACAGTCGATGCAAATTGAAGACTTTAAGCCAAACCGATTGCAGGCGGCCAAAGATGTGGCTAGAGACTTTATCAATGGACGCAAGCAAGACCGCATTGGTCTGGTAGTGTTTTCGGGCGATGCATTTTCATTGGCACCGCTTACCACAGATTATGACTTATTGAAAAACTATCTGAACGATATCAATTTTGAGATGATCGAATCGCGCGGCACTGCCATTGGCAGTGCGTTGGCGGTGGTCACCAACCGCATGCGAGAGTCAGAAGCAAAATCGAAAGTAGGTATTCTAATCAGCGATGGAGACAACACTGCTGGCAACATCGACCCCATCACTTCGGCAGAACTAGCAGCAGCCTATGGAATAAAGCTCTACACCATTGTGGTGGGCAAAGAAGGAATGGTGCCTTACGGAAAAGATTTTTTCGGCAGACCACAAATGGTTGAAAACACAGTAGATGAAACCACCATGCGCAAGATTGCAGAAATCGGCATCGGTGAATTTTTTAGGGTAACCGATAACGAGGCGTTGGTCAATGTGTTCAAGCGCATTGATCAATACGAGAAGGCCGAAATCAAAGAAAATCGCTTCAAAGACACGTCCGATTTTTACTTCATTTACCTACGGTGGGCAATTGTCTTGTTCTTGTTGTGGCTGTTATTGAAATCAAGTTTCCTGAGCAATGTTTTGCAAGACTAGAGGTGTTGTTAGTTGTTGGTAATTGGTTGTTTGCAATATTCCCAAAGCACCAAAGAGGCACGCCAACAACAAACAACTAATAACCAACAACTAATAATCACTTCACCCGATACCGAAAGCCTGTGTACACAATTGTTCCAAATACAGGTCCCCACACCATGGCACTGTCGAAATGTGGACCAAATGGCGCGCTGGCTGCCACAATGGGATCATTCACCGTAAAGTTGTTCAAGTTCTCGCCACCTACATACACGCTCCACTGCGTTCCAATGTCCTTGGTCACTTGAGCATTCATTAAGTAATAAGGCTCAGAATTAGGCGGAAGTTGATGAATAATTGGGTTAGAGGCCATATCTGGCAAGCGTTGCACGCCAATGCGATTGAGTGTCCAGTCAAAGGCCCAGTTACTTTTTGTCTTATATGCAAGATTGATGAATGCACGGTCGCGCGGCACCATGGGGCGCTGAAGCCGACCGTTTAAGTAATCTGTTTGTACATCTAACCAGCGATAGGCAAGGCGCAAGTCAAGTCTGCGTGCCAGCTGATAATCGACCCGCGCTTGAACGCTATGCGAAAATGATTTTCCCGTAAGGCCAAAAAAATTGATTTGTTGAGTGTTGAAATCCCAATCCATTACTGCTTGGTTGGCAAAATCGGTGAAAAAATAATCTACGCTGAAACTACCCGAACGATAGTCGATGGTGAAATCCTGTTGCAAACTTAAGCCATAATTCCAGGCATCATCCGGCCGGAAACCATAGGCCTTATTGGTCTGTAATTTCGATAACAGTAACGAGCGCGAAGAAGCCAGAAACGCAGCATTCTCTGCAATAATGTTTGCCGTGCGCCAACCACGACCAAACGAAGCACGCAGAGTGGTAGAGTTGGTAATGTTGTACTTGGCATGGACTCTGGGCGTAAAATAGGTACCGAATAAATTATGGTAATCAACCCGTGCGCCTGCTACCAACGAGAACTTTTTCGCATCATCGTAAGAATACTCAACAAATGCACCGTTTACTTGCTCGGTACGACTGAAATCAAATTGCCCCAAGTTACTGTTGGTGCCCAACGTTTCAATATAGCGATCGTACAAAAAGCTCATGCCAGTTTTGAACTTGTGATTGGTGCTTCCAATGATTGACTGATAGATCAGGTTCGCGTAACCCGATTGTTCGTCTGCATTGTGCACGTTGTAACCAAAATAACTGTTGTGCAAATGACGAAGAGCGCTTACCTGCAAACCAAAACTTTTGTAAGGTTGGCTGGGAATTTGATATCCAAGTTTAGCCACGGCCTCATAACGCTCGGTATTTATTTCAAGTCCGTAGCGATTGTTGGTAAACTTATCGCGCTCAGCGTTAAAGCCCGTTTGCCCGCCTTGCTTTTTGTCGTTGAGGTATTTGAGTGAAACTTGCGCGAGCCTACCATTGCGCGACTTATACTAGCACCGTGTCACTAAGTTGGCGAGTTTACGCGTAGGATACTCGAGAATC
>JBJTHA010000135.1:0-3515 GCA_046094265.1 Cytophagales bacterium | reverse complement strand
ACCAGCGTAATCAAACACACCACAATAATTTTCTTGCGCTCCACCACATCAGCCAGGTGACCGGCATATAATGAAACGGTGATGGCAGGGATTGCCTCCGCCAAGCCGATGAGGCCAAGTGCCAAGGGATCTTTTGTGATTTCATAAATCTGCCAGCCCACTACCACCGCCTGCACCATGATGGCCAGCGTTACCAGCAACCGTGCGGTGATAAACAGATTAAAGTCGCGGATTTTTAGTACTGCGTACGGGTTGTGGGACGACATGGGGTAGATTTCGAATCTGCAAGATAGCCCAGAAGCTCGTTGATTTGACTAGAACGTAAATCAAAATACTTTATTCAAGCTTCTGGCGCCTAAAATAATAGATAATCGATGGTCGATGTTCAAGTTGAATTGCGGTAACTAGTTCCCATTTCAATTCGGCTAGTTTATTAATCACTTTGATGGGTTTCCTAAGGCTGATTGCTTTTTTGAGCGAAACATACATATCATATTCGCTCGCGGCAATAGAGTCCCTCTCCATCAATAAATCCTTAATGACTATCTCGCCAATAGCATTAACACTTGCTTGTACTTCAATATATTCAAAGGATTGTGCAAAATTAGCTGACACAAACCAGAAGAAAGTCAACAATAACAAAATCTTAAGCCGATCAAGCATCATGCCACCACTTCATCAAATACTTTCACAAAATTCTTCATCTCGTCTTGTGTGCCAATGCTTACACGGCACCACTCTTTCTGTTGGTAGTCCCATATGCGAATCAAAAATCCACGTTCGTCCAACTGCGAGAGAATTTGTTTACCACTTTTTGGCGCGGGAAAGAAAACGACATTTGTTCTGGGATCGCCACAATACCAGTTTTTCTTTTGCAGGTAGTCGGTGAGTACTTTACGAGCGGCTGCATTTTTATCACGGGTCAACCTCATAAAGTCTTCATCGCCCAAGCTGGCCTTTGCCGCGGCCAATGCTGTTTGGCTTGGCGAAATGGTGTCGCCAAACCTGGCGATTTTCTTCAGCGTATCGGGGTGGCCAATCAAATAGCCAATTCGTAGTCCGGCAAGGCCATAGATTTTAGAAAATGTTTTTGATACAACGATGTTCGGATTGTTTTGTACCAAACTGACCATCGACTTTTGCTGCGCGGGCTCCATAAATTCCAAATAAGCCTCGTCTGCATAGACGAGTGTTTTCTTAGAAGCTTCTAAGCAGAACGACTGTACTGTATCAGTGTTTACAAAAGTGCCCGTAGGGTTATTGGGGTTACAGAAAAAAACCAACTTGGTGTCGGGCTTGATGGCAGCCAGCAACGCCTCATAGTTGTATTCTAGTCTTTCGTTCAAGTCTACGCGATCCCAAGTAGCACCCATTTGCTCGGCATAGCTCATCAACAACGTAAATGTAGGGTAACATGAAAGCACGCGGCCGCCATTAATACCGAAGGCGATGCCAGTTTGTACGAGCAATTCTCCGGAACCCGCACCAAGCAATACAAAACTTGGGGCAACACCATTTTTTTGTGCAATTGTTTTCCTTAAATCGTCAAGTTCATTGAATGCGTATCGGTTTCCCTCACTTAAAATATCAACCACCGCTTTCTTTGCTTTATCAGATGGGCCATACGGATTTTCGTTGGAGTTGAGCCGTACTTTTTTGTTGCCGTTAGGCATACTTGAAAAATATTTTCGCTCCGCTTTACTGGCAGGTGCGGCCATCAATTGATTCACGAATGAAGAAGAAACAACAAACCCAGAAGCAAGACCGAAACTGGACTTCAACCAATTTCTGCGGGAGAGATTTTCCATGAGGTTATTGATTTTAAGTATTTTGTGAAGGTACAATTATAACTGAATGCGAACTCATATTAGAGAGCCTGGAAAAACCCATTTCAAAATTCTCACTTTCAAAAATTTGATTTTTTTCATTCTTGTCCAACTAAAATAGTGCAAAAGTCTGTAAATTCGCAGAAGAATTAGGTCTTAAGAACACGCTTCATTTTTAGGGATAGATGGCTGACGGGGAGATCGAAGGAGGGTAGTCCATTAAGCACTGATAACATAGGGTTATTCGATAACTTGTAATGTGCTTTTCGTGGCATGCTCTATTGTCGGCAACGTCTGGCACCAGAACAAGTTAAATTGACTGTCTTCGTTTGTTATTTATTTGGTTACAATCCTTCAGTCGTCATCATCCATTAACTGTTTCACAAATGCAGCGTGCCTCGGGGGTGGGCATTTTTTTCCATCACCCTTCACCGCGGCCCACAGCACTTCATTAAAATCAGCATCGGGCACACTGTCTTCTTTGCGGAAGTTGAAGCGTTCGCTTTTTCGCTGCCATTCGTTTACCGCCACATTGCAGTCAAACAAATTTATTTCTGGCGTTTGAGAATGAAAGGGCGTGAAGTTTACCTCAGGCGTAAAACTTCGCCACAATGTTTCGGCAGTGGCATCGTATTGGCTCATCGGGGGCAGACCTAAAATCATTTCGATGGTGTGGAGTACAGAGGCCGTTGAGTACATCGTGTGGTCAATATATTTTCGTTTTACAAAACCGCCCGCCACATACAACGTGCTGCGGTGTGCATCTACATGGTCGGGGCCATTTTGTGCATCGTCTTCTACAATAAAAATGGCACTCTCGTTCCAGATTTTACTTTTTGAGAGGTAATCAACAAATAAACCAACCGCATAATCATTATCGGCCACATGCGATTGCGGTGTAGGTCGGCCTAGGCGTAGCCCTTCGGTGTGGTCGTTGATGAATCGAAGTGTATTCAATTGCGGGACTTGATTCTTGGCAAGCAGTGAATCAAAATCGTGTTTCCACTGGTGGAAGCGAGTAGTATCCATTACGGATTCATCCCAGCTGGTGAATTGTTTGCACCTGTGCCCTTCCAGCACGGGTATGTTGGCTTTGCCATCGTCAGCAAATTCGCCATACGTGCGATAGCTAATGCCTGCTCGTTTGCAAAAATCCCAGATGAAACCATTTTTGTTGTTGGCAATGGCGCGCGTGCCTTCTGCATCGTACGTACCGCCACGTCCGCCATAGCTGGTCACCCAGTTTTTTTCTAAGTAATCTGTGGCATAAGCCCCCAAGCTCCAATTGTGGCCATCGGCACTCACTTCGCCATTCACATAAAAGTTATCGAACAATACAAACTCATTTGCCAACGCATGTTGATTCGGTGTATTCTTCTTTCCAAACAAAAGCAATGTGGTGTCGCCATTGCCTCCTGGCACATCACTCAATATTTGATCATACGTCCGGTTTTCTTTGATCACATAAAAAACATATTTAATGGGGGAGCGATCACCGCGCTTAGCGGGAATGGGACTACCAACTGAACTGGCAGTTTCAGTTTCTGATTTTTTGTTGTAAGGAGAGTTGGCGTACACGGCTCGAGAATAAACGGCCAATTGTTGTTCTGTTGGCGAGGTAATAAAACTTAGTGTGCCGATAAATAAACCTCCAATGTATTGCAGTGCAATACATTGGAGGTTTATTTA
>JBJTHA010000134.1:0-5025 GCA_046094265.1 Cytophagales bacterium | reverse complement strand
TTGCCATTGTACTCGACAACTATGTATACACCGCTCCGGGTGTGAATGGCGAAATTCCAAATGGTAACTCGCAAATCAGCGGAAACTTCACGAGCGAAGAAGCAAAAGATTTGGCCAACGTGTTGAAGGCAGGATCATTGCCCGCTCCTACTCGTATTGTGGAGAGCGCCATCGTGGGTGCATCGCTGGGTAAAGTAGCGCAGAACCAGGGTTTCATTTCTATGGCATGTGGTTTGGCCATTGTAGTCATCTTCATGGTAGCCTATTACTCAAAAGGCGGTTGGGTGGCTAATCTGGCTTTGCTGTTCAACATCTTCTTTATTTTGGGGATTCTGGCACAGCCTACCATTGGTGCTGCACTCACATTGCCGGGTATTGCTGGTATTGTGCTTACCATGGGCATGGCAGTAGACGCAAACGTGTTGATTTACGAGCGCATTAAAGAAGAGCAACGCCAAGGCCGAAAATTACTTGATGCCATCCGCAAAGGATATGAACGCGCGTTCTCATCTATCTTCGACTCTAACATCACCACGTTTTTGACTGCGATGTTCTTGTTTATTTTTGGCCAAGGGCCATTGAGAGGATTTGCCGTGGTGTTGATGATCGGTATCGCTACTTCGTTCTTCTCAGCAGTTTACATTTCACGTATCATCATCGAGTGGATGACCCGTAAAGGCGAAGAATCGAAAATCAGTTTTGAAACCGGGTTGGCCAGCGGTGTGCGCGAGCGCAAGCACTTCAACTTTATCGGTAACCGCAAAATCGCCTACATTTTCTCAAGCACGGTAATTGTAATTGGATTTGTATTGATTGCGATACAAGGTTTGAACTTAGGTGTAGACTTCAAAGGCGGCCGTTCATACAAGGTAACTTTCAACAAGCCAGTAGTAGCGACCGACATGAGGGTGTCACTTGTGCAAAGTTTTCAAAATTCAAGCACTGAAGTAAAGAACTTTGACAGCGACCGCGTAATGAAGGTGACCACTTCTTACCTGATCGATGACGAAACAGATGCAGCTGACGATAAAGTGCGCGCTGCCTTGATTGAAGGTGTGAAAAAATTCAGCGGGCTTGAGTATACTGAAAATGACGCCACTGTGGATGACAAACACTTTGCAATTTCTTCTTCCTCGAAAGTTGGCGCTACCATTGCAGATGATATCAAAGATTCTGCATTTGAAGCAGGGTTGTACTCAATCATTGTTATCTTCTTATATATTTTGGTACGCTTTAGAAAATGGCAATACAGCACCGGTGCCATTGTTGCGTTGATCCACGATTCGTTATTTGTATTTGCTACTTTCGGTATTTGCCGTGCGATTGGTATTTCTTTTGAAATTGACCAAGTGTTTGTAGCAGCGGTACTGACCGTAATTGGTTACTCAATCAACGACACGGTAATTATCTTTGACCGTATCCGTGAGTTTATCAACTTCGGTTCATCGCACGATCGCAAGCAGATTTTTAACGATGCAATCAATAGCACGCTGAGCCGAACGCTTATTACCTCGGGCACAACATTGATTGTGGTTGTGGTGTTGTTGTTCTTTGGTGGAGAAGTATTGCGCGGATTTTCATTCGCGCTTTTCATCGGTATTATGATTGGTACCTACTCATCTATTTTTATTGCCGCGCCAATCGTTCTCGACTTTGATAAGAACGAAGAAGCAAAGCCAGAATTGAAACCGGCAAAAGCTTAGCATTTAAAGGGTTTGGTAAAACAGTATTTAATCATTATTAAAGTTTTTAATCTGTTTACCAAACCCTCATTAAAAGCTCTCTCAAAATCAACAAGAACTCAAACAGCCAATGCCGTCAATAAATTAACCATCGAGCTGGGCGTTGCCACGACTTGTTTCGTATTACCTTAGAAAAACATTAGAAATACAACAATATAAAACCTCGATGTCTGGAATTGCGTCTTGGTTGCATGAAGTATTTTCTAACCTTGCAGGCAATACTTGTTATAAACTTGGGGCTTGCTAATAATAAAGACACAATTGAACAAAAAACACTGCAAGTGGTACCCATACCCAACGTAGGTGCCAGTCCTGAAACTGGCTTTTTCTTCGGTGGTAATGTTACGGGATTATTGTTCAAATTGCGAAAATCAGATTCTGTTTCACGCACAAGTAATGCAAACATTGAAGTTCTAAAAACTCAGCTTAATCAAATCTATCTTGGCATCGAACATAATTTATTTTTGAACAGTGAGAAGTACATGATTCGTGGAACTAACGAACTGTTTGAGTTTGAGTTAAACTATTACGGGATAGGGCCAGACGCAGACAATCAATTTGAGGCCTTTACGTTTAAACAGCTGTTGCTCGATAACAACTTTTTATTGAAGATGAAAGACAAGAGCTATTTGGGAATAGGCTATCGATACCATCTTTGGAAAACACAAAATTATTTACAAAATGGTTTTTTGGAACAGGACAATGTGCTAGGTTTCAGAAAATCAATTTTAAGCGGTATTACTTTAACGTATTTACTTGACAGCAGAGATAACATCGTAAACACGTACGAAGGTAGTTTAATTAGCGCGTCAATTACAGCGAATAACAGATGGCTGGGCGGGAGCTTCGACCATCCGGCAGCCAATCTCTAAGCCGCTCATTTTTTGCCAACATTTAGTAAAAGGCATGTATTGGCGCTTCACGGTGTGGGTAGCTTTAACTTCCAACAAGTTCCTTTTTCCGAATACGACATGCTCGGTGGTGAAAACATAAAACGCGGTTTCTACAACGGTCGATTCCGCGATAAACAATTTGTGGCTGCACAATTGGAATATCGAATACCGTTGTATAAACGTGTCGGTCTGGTAGCCTTCTCATCAATTGGCAGTGTCGCCCCAAAATTAAACTCATTCAGTTTTTCAAATATGCAGATTGCCGGAGGTGGAGGTCTAAGGTATACGTTGTCCAAAAAGGAACGATTCAATTTCCGAATTGACTACGGCTTATCATCAGAAAGTGGATTCCTGTATATAGGTGTTGGGGAAGCATTTTGACCAATATTTTTTATTCACCAGCAAATCAATTACATATTATTGCAACAGATAAGCGATTGCACCTGACACGTATCCAATCAATGCCAGCAAGCAGATATTTTTGAAATACCAGAAAAAATCTATTTTCTCCATTCCCATTACCGCAACACCGGCAGCCGATCCGATTATCAACAAGCTACCTCCAGTACCAGCACAGTATGCCAAATACTCCCAAATCATGGAGTCAGTAGGATACATGTTAATTGTGTACATGCCCATAGCAGCCGCAACTAATGGCACATTGTCAACAATTGCAGAAAACACCCCGATGAGTGAAATGATCAAACGGTTATCACCTAACGCCTTGGTCAGCCCTTCAGCGAAATGCTGAAGAATGCCCATCGATTCCAACGCGGATACGGCAAGCAATATTCCAAAGAAGAATAACACACTTGAAATATCAATTCTTGAAAGTGCCCCGGCCGCTGAATATCTTTTACGATCGGCCTCATCCAAATTTGGGTTAATTAACTCTGACACTACCCAAAGAACCCCTAGTCCTAATAATATCCCCATGTAAGGTGGCAAATGGGTTATAGCTTTAAAAATTGGAACGAAAACTAACGCACTTATACCG
The DNA here is from genome assembly GCA_046094265.1 of Cytophagales bacterium. Lineage (GTDB taxonomy): Bacteria > Bacteroidota > Bacteroidia > Cytophagales > Cyclobacteriaceae > ELB16-189. The sequence continues at coordinate 1,393 of JBJTHA010000134.1, read as the reverse complement.
ACCCCCAGCATAATTTTACCCGATGTTGAGTTTTCAGGCAAATTTTCAGTCTTCTGAAATTCGTCAGAAACCAAATTACCCTTAAGGATAAAAGTTAAACACAGTAAAGGCACCAGTAGACAAACTACACTCGGTAAAAACAAACTCTTCACAATACCATCCGCAGATATTTGACCGCCTATCCACAACATGGTAGTTGTTACATCGCCTATGGGTGACCAAGCTCCTCCTGCGTTAGCGGCAATCACTATCATTCCAGCAAAAAAAAGCCGCAACCGTTTTTCATGTATTAATTTTCGGATGAGCGATACCATAACAATCGCGGTAGTTAGGTTATCCAAAATAGCGGACAGAAAAAATGTGATGGAGCACACCATCCAAAGCAATACCTTAATGTTTTTGGTCTTAATGAAATCAGTAATTGGCTTGAAGCCGTGGTGCGAGTCAATTAGTTCAACGATAGTCATCGCTCCCATTAGAAAAAATAAAATGGATGCTATGTTGCCTAAATGATGACTTAAACTGGCTTTGACTAAATCGCTATGATCCGGAATTTTTGGGATAACAATTTGAGCCGGAGAAACCTCTGGGGCAGGCGCATTTAAGGCATAAATTGCCCAGCAAATTGCGCCTAAAACTAAGGCCGTTGCTGTTTTATTGATCTGAATTGGATGCTCGAGCGCGATAAGGACGTACCCAACAAAAAAGACGAGAACCACAGCTAATTCCATAAACTAACGTAAACTTTGAATAGAATACCCCAATGTCATTTTTGAACAAAATACGCGCTGTGTTGTGACGACCAAAAACAAAGGGCCACAATTGCAGCCCTTTGAAAGCTGAAACTATGGCGTGTAAAATAGTTCAGCCTTTTCTAACCATAACCTAATTATGAAAAAATACACGACCACCAAACCAACCTGAAGACAAAGATATCAGCTGGATGATCCGCTACGGTAAAAAGTAGATTAGAAAAACATTAGAAGTCAATTAAAATATGGCAACACGTAATGACTAAAGACTCGAACATCGCCCATCTAAAAAATCTTAAGTCTAAAGGTTTTTAATTCCGGTCAATTGAGATCGTTACAAATCAGCGGCAAATGTAGATCGCAAAATGTTGTTGGCAGCTAAATTGCCAATTAGATTATCGTTAGAATTCAAACAACGGATTTAAAAACAACTGTTACTTGAGTTCCTTGACCAACAGTTGATTTGTAATAGTTAAGACTTGATCTGACAGTCGGGTTTTTTTTTCATTCCTTCCCCGACAGGCAAAGGTATCCACCGCACCAAGAATTTCAATGGCTTCGCCTGTGGCCGCTCAACTTCCATAGCAAAACCAAAACCACACATGAAATTATTTCCCCACGTGGCTGAACGCACCCTGCTG
>JBJTHA010000133.1:0-3432 GCA_046094265.1 Cytophagales bacterium | reverse complement strand
TTCGGTGGAATTTGCCGAACACCGCCTGCACAACGAAGGCCAAAGCACGCGGCACATAGACTGGAAGGTGTTCGCCCGCACTGACAGACTTTACACCAAACAATACGAAGAGGAAACAAACCTGCGGTGCTTATTGGTAATCGATGGATCACCTTCAATGTACTACCCGAAAGAAAGCAATGCAAAAATTACGTTCAGCGTCTATGCCGGTGCAGCTCTTGCTTACCTTTTGCACAAGCAACGTGATGCGGTAGGTGCATGCATCTTCAGCAACCAAGTAGAAGAATTGACTCCGATCAAGTCTTCTTCAGTTCATCTCAGCAAGTTATTCACACTTTTGGAAAATCGGTTGCGGTTACAGCCGCCCATCAGGGGCACGCGGGTGGCAGACGTGTTGCACGAAATCGCAGAGAAAATTCACAAAAGGTCACTGGTAATCATCTTCAGTGATATGTTTGAAGAAACCGATTATCTCGATGAAATTTTTAAAGCATTGCAGCATTTGAAACACAATAAACACGAGGTATTGCTGTTTCATGTGACTGATCATCAAACCGAACTTGGCTTTGCCTTTGCCGACCGGCCATATGAATTTATTGACCTCGAAAACGGGGAAAAATTGAAGCTGAACCCGTCCGACATCAAGGAAAAATTTGAAACGCAACTCAAACACCTGCATGCCGAACTAAAGATCAGATGCCATCAACTTAAAATTGACTTTGTTTCAGTGAATGCAAGCCAAAACTATTACGAAGTATTGCAGACCTATCTGATTAAGCGCGCCAAGGTTCGCTAAACCGAGAAAAGAATTTTACTTTTTAAGCCAACTGTTCGTTGTGCAAGTAAGATTTACGCGCCATCAATACATCTTTCGACTCTACGTGATCAGGATCGGGTACACAGCAATCGACTGGGCAAACTGCCGCACATTGTGGCTCTTCATGAAAGCCCGTACACTCGGTACACTTACCAGAAACAATGTAATAAAACTCATCAGAGACCGGAATTTGGTTTTCTTTCGCGTCTGTTGCAGTGCCATCCTCGTTCTTAACTTGCGTGAGTGCAGTTCCACCCGCCCAAGTCCATTCTCTGCCGCCTTCGTAAATGGCGGTATTTGGGCATTCTGGCTCACATGCACCACAGTTAATACACTCATCTGTTATTTTTATTGCCATAACCCCTTAATTCTTCCGTTTTTACAGTAAAATCGCTGTAAAAATACAGCCCTTACCACTTACTTCAAAACAGGTTCATGGGCGAAAAGTTTAAAGAAAGCAAAATGACATTACAGGCCAGAATAGACGCTTTCGCGGAACTTGGCAACCGATTGCGAAACCTAACTGCGGAAGAAAAAAAAAATCTTTTCTATCAGGCTAAGCTGGAAAACCCTTGGTTTACGGAAGAAAACTGCGAACGCGCTTTGCAAGGTGTTCTACTTTTTCTGGATCCCAAGATTCTTACGCAATGGCTTAGCCGTTACCAATTAGGGCTTTCCACGCAAAAGTTGGTAGGCATTGCCATGGCTGGCAACATTCCGTTGGTTGGTTTTCATGATTTGCTGTGCGTGTTGATAGCTGGCCATCAATTGAAAGCAAAACTCAGCTCGCAGGACTCTGTTCTTATCAAGTTCATGATCGAAGAGCTAAAGACGATTGAGCCCAGTTTCACATCATCGATTTTTGTTGAAGAACGTCTGAATCATTTAGATGCTGTAATTGCTACTGGAAGCGACAACACAGCCCGCTATTTTGAATATTACTTTAGAAACATACCACATTTGATACGCAAAAATAGGAGTTCATGCGCGGTGATTATGGGGGAAGAGTCAGACGAAGAACTTACCACCCTTGGGCACGATGTATTTGACTATTTTGGTTTGGGATGTCGCAACGTGTCAAAAGTATTTTTACCCGAAGGCTTCGACATCAAGCGGCTGATGCGAGCGTGGGAGGCGTTCAATTCAGTTGCGCAGCACCACAAATACGCTAATAATTATACTTATCAACGGGCAATCTTGTTGGTCAACCTGTTACCATTTTTCGACAATGGCGCGGTGGTGTTTTGCGAAAACACTTCGCTCGTTTCACCCATTGCAGTGGTGTATTACGAGTTCTACCAAACGTTAGATGATTTGCAAAACAAAATTGAAGCACATGCTCCAAAAATACAATGCATTGTTTCAGCCTACGGATGGTATCGTAAAGGGATTCCATTCGGCCAGTCGCAACAGCCACAGGTTTGGGATTATGCAGACAACGTAGACACGATGCAATTTCTAAGCGAATTATGACCGCTCAAGAATCGAAAAAGCTCACCTTCCGCGAATAATTTCCACCCACCCAGTAAACGTGTTGCCGCCTACATTGATGTTATAGAAATAAACCCCATCCGGATAATTACTGCCATTCCAATCGTTTTGGTAATCGTTCGATGAGAAAACCTCCGCGCCCCATCTGCCAGAAATAGTTACCTTGGTACCTGGGGGTATGTTTCGGATAAAGAAAGTGTCGTTTGCTCCATCCCCATTTGGGGTAAACACGTTGGGTATAGCATTCGGATCAAAAGCAATATCCAAACGAACACGCACATCAAACTCGAGTGCACAGCCCGCTTGCTCAGTTACCGTTAAATGATAACGACCTGCATGGAGTGCCTTGTACGATTTCACATACTGCAGTGCATTATTGATATCAGTCACCTCTTCCGTACGGGGTGTAAAATCAGTGGGTATCACTTGTGGATTAGCTGCTGAATCAAATCTGATTGTTACTACATAAGGTTTAGTGCCTCCTACGAAGTTCAACAAATCAAAACCTCCTGTTGGCAAATCGGGATAAGAGGTTTTAAAGTTTACTGCTTGAACGGCTAATTCACCGTTATAGGTAATGTCAAATGCGGGCGAAGAAATCAAACAACTTCCCTGGGTTTGTGCAATTTTTACCGAATAGTCGCCTTTAGTGGAAGGAAGCTCCGCGCCTTTTATAATGTACACAGCACCCGCTGGTATAGAGGTTAGCGTAATAATTCGATCGGGTGTGGTTTGGCCTTTTCTGGTTAACTCTATGGAAAATGAACCTGCACCGGTCTTGATGTTAGAAATTCTAATCTCAGGTGATCCATTTTGACAGGATATGCTTGGTGCGTCTATCGATACTTTACTGAAACTGCCGGCAATGGTTTGTTTTGGAAGTTTGGTGGCACATGTACCCACAGTTGGTTTAATCCATACATAGTAATCACCATTAGAAAGTCCTCGAAGTGATATGTCTGGAGTACCATAATCTAAAAAAACAGTTGGCTGATTGACCGGATCAGTTGTATAACCCACCGTAAAGGTGCCACTGCTTCGTATGGTAAAACTTATCGATCCATTCACCGCTTGGCCAAGGCAATCGGGCTGTGTTACAACGGGCGTTGTAGTATTTACAAAAC
>JBJTHA010000132.1:0-8609 GCA_046094265.1 Cytophagales bacterium | reverse complement strand
CCCTGCCCAAGCTCACCAAGCTCACCAAGCTCACCAAGCTCACTTACGTCCTGCTATTAGCTGTCCTTCAATTTCAGGAATTGCTCAAGCAGCTTCTGCTGCTCCAGTTCCTCCTCAGTCATCTCAGCACGAAAGCGAGCTTTTAGCTGTTCCTCAATGCTATGCACTTCCTGATCCCGCTTGTTCAAACCAACAGGTGCACGATCCAGCCTGTTCAAGCCAGCACGTGTCAGCTCATTATTTGCACAATTACGTGCTGTCTGAATATCTTTGCCTTCCTTTCCCGCTTCCATCACTGCGTCTGTATAAATCTTAATCTGGCGTCTTGCTGCTTGAGCCTGAGCGCCTTTCAGGAATTCTAACGAATTAGAGTTCGCTTCAATCAGCGCATTTGAAAGAGCATCGATGTAGAGTTCGCGCTTGTCTTTCATTCCAAGTTCTATGCGCTCTGCTTCATCCTTCGGACGTTTGCCACGATGTAATAGCTTTTGTTCGGTCCAAGCTGTATCAACCGAAATTATTTGCTCATCACTCAAAACTGCTCTTACATTTCGGACGATAAGCGGATCGCCATCCTTAAGCCGCTTTAGTTCACGAGCTATGCGTGTCGAAAGGTGCGTGTTGCTAAGCTTTGGCATGGCAACTATTGCTTTGTGAAAAGCTCATCGAAATTGTTGGTCACGTGAGTAAATTTAATATCCTTCACGACGCGTTGAATATTTCTCATCATCGCTTCTGAGAATACGACAACTTTCGGGCAGCTTGCACAGCGGGCTGTAAATTCCCATCTTGACAACTTCGAGGGCCGACGTCTTGGCGCTCTTGTAAATGTAAACTGCCTCAAGCAGTCTATGCCCATGCATCCCGTGCGCTTTAAAACTGATGGTGACAACTCTGGTGGCTTTCTGGCCATTTCAAATGCCTCCTACTTCATGTGCAGTTCAACATTCACTTGAGTGTTAGAAAGTTCCTCGAATAATTCTTCCGCTGCGCTGGTCGTGATCTTGTAAAGCGCGGGCATATTAAAGTGCTCGAAAATCTTTGGTGATGTGAGCGTGTATAGGCCGCTTCCTTCAATTGTGTCGCTCTCAACGCTAAAGCGATCAGTCAGCCCATGCTTCTTTAACACCTTAGCAATGCCGCCTTTAAACTCGCCAAACACGGTGATGCATTCGTCATCATCGTTGTAGGCAAACGTAGTCGGAATTAACTCGAAGACCTGAATAAGATGCTTCGAGAACACTGGTGGTGCTGGCATGTAAACATGTGATAGGTCAAAGTCTATTTGTGTGACCTCCTCAAGTTTTTTATTGATTATGCCCTTGAAGCGGCGGAAACAGAACTTCTCGATCTGTGTAATCAACTCGTTGCGCTTCAGTCTCTCGTCAAATTCGACCTGTCGCGTTGAAATAGCGGAGCTCTTGTAATCCTTACCTTCCGCGCCAGCCAAGCGCCCAAGCTCAAATGCGATCTTCGCTACCTCAAGCGTTGGAATGCTATTAATGCCGTCAAGAAGTTTCGCTTCTAATGCATCCCTATCATCGCCTTTATTAATGGCGATGAGCCCGAGTGCGATCTTGTCCAGCCAAAGTGTGTCCTGTTCCTTCACGCCATGAGAAATCAGTGTTTTACGTAGTCCACTGATAATTCCTGGACGACTTTTCTCTTTCGCTATGTTTTGAAGCGTATAATTGATGGTACGTGGAGACTTGGGGCCGATGTATCGCCATTTTTGATCGTTTCCCTTCTTCTTCTTATTAGTTCTTCGGAAGCCAAAATCATACATGCCTTTGGCAACCTGTCTGGTAAACGGGTCCATCTTCTCGCGTGCCAACACTGCCTCCAAATGTAAAAAAGCACGACCTGAGCCGTGCTTTATGATGTTACAATCAGGATTTCTTTTTGCGCGTTTTGCCTTGCTGGCTCTTTGACCTTGCGCCCTGAATTTCGGCCAGCTGATCGTCGTATTCACCGCTTTCAGCAGCTTCAAGAATTGCTTCGATGTATTCCTTCACTTGACCAGAAGGAATTTCATCGATCATCGTATCTTCGCCATTGAGCTTTATGCGCTTCTTAGAGTAGCTCGCCCAGACAGTCGCAAAATTCCCGTCAATTTTGTAACAGGGATCAGGCTTAACAAGTTCTCCCTTGCGGTTCTTTACGCGGAAATTCCTATCGTCCAACTCTTTGAGATTATTACGAAGCTGCTCAATGAGCGTTTCTCGTGGTGATTTGCGCTTGGGTGTTTTGGCGATGCTGGACTTGAAGGTGTGCTTTGTCAGCCCCTTTTTCTTCAGAATGTCGGCAAGTGCCATAGTCGTCGCTCCTGTTATTGCTAACGTCATGTTCTATATGTGTGTCTAATTCGACAGCCATTAGGTTTGCCATTTCCGCTCACCTGCGTGGTCCATGTTAGGGAAACTGAAGATGGCGTAGCTTCGTGTCGCAATCACTGCGTTGCGTTCTCTGGTTGCAAATAGCCTCTAAACCTCCAGAAAGATGAGAAAAAAAAGGCCTGACACTACTGCTGGATTTTCCCCCCTGCCAACTGTATAAAAAGACATTATCAAAAAGCATACTCGAGGCTTGTTAACAGCGCAACTATGGACTTTGGGAGGCATGTGTGAGGAACTTAGGAATATGGCTATCGCTCGTGTTGGGACTGTTGACCTTTGCTAGTGGTGTAAATGCTCTATCTGACACTCAGAGTTCAGGGAATGGATTGATTGCTGGCGCAGTCATTATATTTGTGACATTGGCCTATTATCTCGCTAAACGCCGAAAACTTGGAAAGTCCTCAGTAGTGGCGCTTGCAATTGAAGTAGGCTTTGTTGCAATAGCGTTGTTTTTGGCATTCTTTAGATCGGATTTGAGATCTGAAATTGTAGCTGACCCTGTTCCTGTGGTGATCATTCCTCTGATCGCGTTTCTAATATACGGATTTGGTGCGGCTGCGGCTTATCGCCGTCAGCGAAGTCTGCCCTGATGAGCATTCTGGCAGCTCCTAGGGTTATGGCAACTCAAACTATATATATGTGTTATGAGATGTAGATATGAGCGATCAACAGTGGTTCGTCTTCTTAAGTAACAAAGAGGTAGGTCCGTTTCGTTCTGAGCAAATTGAGGCGTTTATTTCCACAGGCCAGATCAAGCCAGCGGATCTAATGTGGAGAGATGGATTTGTGGAATGGTTGCCTTTGGATCAGATTATCGAATTTGCACCGTTCTTAGACGTGAGCTCATTCGAAAATTCCAAGTCTCACAATCGTGATAATGCCATTGGGAATAGAACCAGTCGTGTTGAATTGAGGGCTGAGAGAGAGTTCGTGCCTGACGATATGTTTTTGTCGCGGTCTTCTTTCGAGCGAGAACCTGATAGTCATGAGTTTTCCTCACAAAAAAAGAGGAAAGCGAATTATTTTACAAGACATTGGTTTGGAGAATTAAGTCTGGCTAAGAGCTACTGGCTTAGCAATATTTTGTCTATCTTGATAGTGCTTGTTTTGACGTTCGGATTTTCCGTCGTTGATTTTTCGACTTATCCGCGAACTGCAAGCGGATTTATGTTCTTTTATTGGGCGGTAATACTGTTTCTTTCTATTTGGTATTTTGTGGGTTTGATGAGATCTGCATCTGCGTACAACAAGAAGTTTCACGGACGGTGGTGGGGGTATATTGCGCAGATGTTTGGTGTGTTAGGAGCCTTAAGTTCCGTTGGAACGTTTATTAACGTTGGAATTCCGCAACTAAAATCATCTGTTGAGATATTCAGATCAGCAAGTCAAGATGCGCAGTATTCTTTGCGAGTGTTGCGTGACAGCACGGAGTTGGAGATTTCTGGAAGGCTTGATTTTGGTGTATCTCGAGAGTTTCAGAAGATGCTGGATGTGTATCCTACTATTACTACCATACATCTCGGGAGTATCGGGGGTAGAATGGTGGAGGCAAATTTAATTGCTGAGGAGATAATCAAGCGTGGGTTAGACACGTACATTGCCGCGAACTGCGAAAGTGCGTGTGTCGAGATTTTTGTGGCTGGTCGTAATAGGCTTATTTCCGAAACTTCTCAGGTGGGGCTTCATAGGCCAGACATACCAGGCGCTGAACCTTCGGAGTACGAGGCGGAGCGTAAGCGAATGGCATCCTATTTTGTCAGTCGCGGAGTTGATCCTTCGGTTGTTGATAGAGCATTTGCGACGGATTTCGCTGACATGTGGTACCCAACGCATGCTGAATTGTTCTCCAGCGGTATCGCAACAGCGTATGCGGGTGATAATGATGTTGGAATTAGTATTGGTGCTGGAGCCTCAACGAGTGAGATCGTTTCATCTTTAGAAAATGATCCGCTCTATCGAGCTATTAAGGCCGTATATCCCATTGAGTATGAGCAGTTATTGAAGACTGTTTCGGATGGTGTGTTGAAGGGTAAGACCATTGCTGAAGTGAGGGCGTTGACGACGCCTGTGGTCTCTAAGTTGTACGAAAGATCTATGCCCCGAGCGTCATTTGACGCTCTGTTGTCGTTTTATAAGCTTCAGTACGCGCAAGCAAATAGTCTGTATGAAGATAGCCCAAAGAAGTGCGTAGCTTTTTTGAGTGGGGATGTTGGCGGATTTGAGTACGGCGATATACCAGTCGAATTAAAAAGGAACGATACTTCTATAGGTGCCAAGTTAATTTCGTCAACTGGAAGCTACTCTGGGGCTTTAATCACTGACGAAGATGTTCTGAATATATCCGTTGCTATTATTCAAAAGATTGGCGAAAAAACCAATTTAAGCTATGATGAGGTAACCAAGGGATTGCAATTTCAACTGAATGATCGGGATAACTGCAGGGTGCAGCTGATCTTTTATGAGTATGTCTTTGAATTGCCTCAGGCAGACAAGGAAGTTTACGTGAGGTATCTATCACAAGGCTAATGGGTGTTTTAGGTATTACGCAAGCTCCACAGCTTTCCGCATGATGTTGGGGTTGGCGGTGAGATATACAGCAGTGGTGGAAATGTGCCTATGGCCCGCTAATGCTGCGACAATGTGGATGGATGTGCCAGCTTCACACAGCTTCGTGCAGAACGATCTGCGACCGCTATGGCTTGTTGCGTTGCTCAAGCCAGCCTGCTTATAAAATCGTCCAAACACCTGCACGAGACTATTAGGGGAAATTTGCTTTCCCCACTTGCTAACAAACATGGGTTCATCACCTTTTCGAGAAAATGTCCTACCATATACGTGCAGTTCTTCCTGCACTTGGGTATTCAGCAGCACAACGCGTGCTTCACTGCCTTTAGTCTGGTGCTTTTTGAGAACAATCTGATCGTTTACGCGTCCATCGTCCTCGTACACATCGCTGACCTTTAATGCGGATACTTCACCAACACGCATACCAGCGAGAAGTGTGAGTAGGAACATGGCGCGATCGCGTGTGCTGTAGCTACGCTTGGCGATTGCGGAAAGAACTCGCTTAATGTCCTTTTCGCTTAAGACCTGTGCCTGCTTCATTGCTGCTGTCCTCAACATAATGTTTTACTAACAGCAGCATGTATTCTTATCCAACGCTGAACAACCGAAAAGATTGCAGTTTCGGTTCTATTGAAATCAAGCACTTAGCGGCTGGATAACTTTCTGTATAGAATGTTATGTTCAGGCTGCTTAACGCTAGGGCTACGATACTGGGCGTTTGCAGTAGTCACTTATTGAGAGATCAAATGTTTCGTTAGTTTCTATGATTGTGTAGCGGCGAACAATGGGAATGTTTTTCGATATTAGATCCTTCATCATGTCGTTGTCGCAGTCAGACTGCGGCGCATTTTGGATGAGGTGCTGTTTCACATCTTCTATGGTTACACCTGTTTCCAAGTTTCGTATTTCATAATAATATGTGAAAGAAAGCGAGCTACTGTCGAGGCGAGTGAAGGTCAACCAGTCTTCAATCAACATAGGCGCCTTTTTGTTCACTTCGACGGCGACTTGATCCAACCAGTTCTGCATTGCGATGTTGGTGTTATAGTATCTCTGGGCGATTAAGCTTCCTACTAGAAGACACCCCAAGATTGCGCCAGTGACTGTTCCTTTGAGAAAAATGGGGAAATATGGTGGCGTTCGGTTCTCTTTCTTGAGCTGCGCCCAATGTTCTTTCAACGTCGTTTGGACTTGTGGCGATACTACCAGAGTGCAAGCGAACCAAAGCCAGACAATCGCGCTAATGACGGGGATGGCCATTAAAGGAGGTGATGGCGCATATTGAAATACAGCTAGTGCTACGAAGATAATGATGGCAAGAGCTGCCCAAACCAATGCGACGTATTTGGCGAGTGTTGAGCCGCGCCATACCCACCTACAAATCCACAGCGTAGCTATCGAGGGAACTGCTGCCGATAGCATTAGCCTGTCGCCCATATACAATGTCGCTGCGAGGTAGATTATCGTCATGGTGACAGCCCAAGCTGTGACCAGTGCAAGACTGAATTGAAGGCTCGCGATACGTGTCCTCATAGCCTGTTCTCCCCGCGACCTGCGAGGCCCTAGTATTACATGTCGCTGCTGGAAAGTAAAAAAAGTTTATAAGAGAGGGGGCAATGTTGCGTGTTTGTTCTGGAGATTTGAGCCAATACCTTGTCTTCACGCAACGAGAACTCCATGCGCTGCAAGGGCGGGTATTCAATTTTAAGGAGAAATGGTGCCGCTTAGGTGACTCGAACACCTGACCCCCGCATTACGAATGCGATGCTCTACCGACTGAGCTAAAGCGGCGCTGGGGTGTTAATAGTATAACGCGGGCCCGTTTGCTACTCTTTTTTTGTTGTATCTAAGTGTTTGTAGAAAAACGATAAAGTGGTGGCTTGTGCACCATCATTTGTTGACCTTGAGCGTCCCGTCTACCAACTTGACGCTGGGTGAGTGCGTGTTAGCTGGTGGGGCAATCTTCAAGTCCTGGTTTATCGGTTGTGGCGCTGTGGTGAAGATTTTTCGTTGACGTTTTTCAGTTTGACCTGGCTTCTTCGCATGTAGGTCACTTGTAAACTGATGGCTTTCAAGCCGCGACGTATAGAAGCGTTGTAGCATTTCAACACTAGTGCGAGCGTTGTTGGCAAGCTTGAGAGCGTCTATGTCGCCACCAAACATAACGCGATACATAATGCTCGTATGTCGAAGTGAGTATAGTGTTCGAGTATCGCCTTCACTGTTCTCTTTTGTATTTGTATATTGGAGAATAACGTCGAACTGTCTTGCTATCGTTTTGTAGGCGTATGCGCGGTTGAGGAGAGTTGGGCTGAACACGTATTCGTCCGAAATGTCTGCTTTGTAATCGGCCAGTTCTCCTAAACGCAATGCTCTGAGTGCTTTGTAGAATTTCGCAGCTCGTGGCATAGATGTTATGGGTTTGCTATGTTTTTTGCTCGGGGGCAGTGACATAAAAAGATATTCACCCTCGGTCCCCTTGCGAATGTCTATGTGCTTGTGCTTGATTTGTTTAAGATCAGTAGGACGTATGAATGTGTAGACCATGAAGCCTATCAGCAGGTGCATTTGATCGCTGATCACAATGTTGCGAAGCTTCTTGGTTGTAGTAATATCACCTCGCTCGATATTTTGCATCACTTCTGTTTTTGAAGCGATGAGTTTTCGTGCTGCTGTCCTAATTGCGCGATATTCCAGGGGCTTGAAATAATCACGTGGATTATCTGCAGCTTTGATCTTCGGAGTGATAGGGGTTGTGTTGATGTGACCCATGCGCTGTGCATGGTCTAGTATTTTCTTTACGTGGGATATGTATATCTTAATGGAACTTGCGGTCAGGTTCTTTTGGGTTAATTCGGTGCGAAACTGATCTAATATTTGATAGTTTATGTCTGTTACATTGTAAGATGAGAAGAACTTCTTGATTGGTCCTTCTATGATTGTTTTGGCGTTTTTGACGTATGTCTCGCTGAGTTCTTTCCGCTGAACTTTGAGTAGGTCTTGTGCAATGACTTCCTCAGCACAAGTCACGAATGAAGACTTTTGGGTAGGAGTGGTGATGCTGTGGAGTTTGTTGAAAACGAGTTGTTCGTAGAATTTCTTGGCGAATGCTATGGCATCGCGTTTGGTGGCAGTTTTCGTGCTACGCTTAATGTGTTTGCCATCGTAATACCTTACCCACCAATAAGGTGATGCTGGGACGCGGAATATTACGAGTTTATCTGGATAACCAGCTACGCTTTCAATCGTGTCAGGTATGGGAACGACACTGCGATTAGCAGGTGCTTTGGGCTTTCTTTGTGCGGGTGGCGTGAGCTTTTGTTTTGCCATCGTGCAGCTTAGTAGGAAACTGCACAATGTGTAGCATAGTTAGCCGCTAGCTACAACCGAAGCATTAAGCCCTTGAAATTAAAGGCTTAAGTGCTTGAAAAGAAATAGATAATTTTTTTACGAATGATGTGCTCTACCAACTGAGCTAAAGCGGCTTGCCACCGGCGGTTGGGCGTATAGGCGATTTCGGTCCGCGCCGCAACCGGCTCGGGCGGGGCGGCTTGTCGAGACCACCTAAGGCGCGGGTGCGCCCGCACCCCGCCGGGGGGCGTCGAAATCCTCCGGCAGGCCGGGGTCGTCCGGCGGGCGCTGCGGCGT
>JBJTHA010000131.1:0-10760 GCA_046094265.1 Cytophagales bacterium | reverse complement strand
TCAGTTCTCACGTGGAGGAAAAAATCTTGTCGATTGGCAAAGACGTTATTCCTTTTTTGGAGCGCGAGTGGGAGAGTAACCTGAACCCTACAGTGCAATCGCGAATTGAATCACTCATCCATACCTTGCAGTATGAGTTGCTGCGCGAACGTTTGAAGCAATGGTACCAAAGCCCCGATCGCGACCTGCTCACCGGCATGTGGCTCATTGCCACCTTTCAATATCCCGATCTCGAATTGGAAAAACTACGCCAAGATTTAGAACAAATTTATTATGACACTTGGTTAGAGTTTCGACCTGATTTGTACGCCTTTGATCAAGTGAAAGTGATCAACAGTGTTTTTTTCAACAAGCTGAAATTTGGCGCCAACTCAAAAAACTTTCATTCTCCGGGCAATTCTATGATTAACGTAGTGTTGGAATCGCGCAGGGGCAACCCCATTACATTGTGTGTGATTTACATGTTGGTGGCGCAAAAGCTCAAGTTGCCCATTCATGGGGTAAACTTACCCAACCTATTCATCTTAACGTACAAAGACGACAACCATCAGTTTTATATCAATACGTTCAATCGCGGGCTTATTTTCAGCAAGCAAGACATCGAAAACTACATCAACGAACTGCACCTCGTGCCGCAAAAATCTTTCTTCGAACCTTGCGATTCGCTGGAGATTGTGAGGCGCGCGTTTCGAAATTTGGTGATGTCTTTTGAGAAAATGGGCGAGCACGCCAAAGCCGAAGAAGTGAAAGTTTTGCTGGTGGATATTTCGGATGGTGGTGATTTGGGAGTCTGAAAGCATAAGTGATTTTTACTAAATTTGTTTCATGCAAGATAATCTTATCATCATGGGAATTAATGCCCCGAAAGAACATCAAGCAGTTATCACGAGACTGATTCATGGGCTAGCTGACTTGTATCTCCGAGATAAGTCACACTTATTCCCGTATCCCGAGACGATGATTGACGAAGGGCAAACAAGTCCTGCTCCGGATATTTTGCTTTATGACCACGCACAGGAAAAAACGGTGCTGCTTATTGAGGTAACTCACTCTTCAGGGGTAAAGAAAGACTGCCAGAAGGTTCTCAACTTGATGAATGACTATGACGTGAGTGAGGGATTTGTATACGACTACAAAAAGAATGAATGGTATAAGATGAATCCCCAAAATCCCGACAAATCTGAGAGGAAGTCCTTTTCTGAGACCCTCCAATTAGACCTTGCAAATTTTTTGAAATAACAACAAGTCTACTTCTTTTTGATCGTGCACCCAACCGCCCGGTTGTTATTCACTTCGATTTTTGTTCTGCTCAATACCTTATCGATGGCATCTTTCAAGTAGAATTGCTTGACAGCTGAAGCCACTTGTGGATTGTCATCAATGGCGCCACTGTATTGCACCATCATTTTGCCTCCTTCATTTTTCAGCAGAAATACTTCCGGTGATTTTCTGGCGCCCAAAATATCCATCGCCTGCTGGTCTTTGTCAGCCAAATAAGGGATGCCTAGATCGCCATTGTGAATGGCCATCTTTTCAATGCTTTCTTGCGGGTCTTGGTTGGAGTTGACCAATACAAACTGAACCTTGCCTTGGTAGGCCGCTATCATTTCTTTGATGCGTGTTTTGTAATAGTTATCGAACGGGCACTCATTGCTGGTAAAGATCACAACTACCGGCACGGTGTATTGTGCAAGCGAAACAGTTTCGTTGGTGTAAGCATTTGGCAGGCTTACAGTTTCTATGCCCTGGCCGCACAACTGAAGCGATGGTAATAACAGGGCGCAAAATAGAAAAGTCTTCATGGTCAGTTTTTTTTGGTGTACACTAGCACAAACTCTTTGTCCACAACATATGCTAAATGTACCATTTGTTTTTCAAACCTGCTGATGGTTCCGGTTAGGCCACCCGCTTCTTGCAATTCAAAAGGTTCAATGGTGAGTTGGTTAGAAAAATGAAGACCTTTCTTTCCATCGACTTTGTAGAGTGCTTCTTTGGCACACCAATACACGCAATGCTTCGGCAGGCTCTGCCCCGCATCTTGCAATTCGATGGGCGACAATACACGCGGGGCGATGTGCAACAATTTTTCCTTTGGCTGCTCGAGGTCGATGCCTACCGGGTGATTGATGCTGATTTGCGCGGCCACATACGGATAGGAATGGCTCAACGAGACGTGGAAAGAACTCTTCCGTAAAAATGGTTTTCCGTATTCGTCTTTGTGCACACCCATGTAGGCTTCGCCCATGGCTTCGGCCAAGTATCTTAACAAGTTGCGGCCCGCCAACCACTCCAATCGTTTAGATTCGTTGACAACGTCACTTGGACACTCTTCTTGCGCCCGAAAAGCCAGTTCGCTCTCCATTTCATCCACTTGCCATATCGCCCATCCTCCTTGGCCTTTTTCAATTTCTGTTTTTTTGATGGGCATTTGATTCGATCAGTTTAAAGACCCATTTTTGTTGAGCAGGTAAAGTTACATTTTTATTCATGTTGCCCATTCACGTACAGAAACTCCATGCATTTACCGGTCACCGTGATTGCGTTTACACACTTGAGCCGACCCATGATGAAGGTAAGTTCTTTAGTGCAGCGGGTGATGGCATGGTAGTGCTTTGGGATTTAGAAAAACCAGATGACGGGGAATTAATTGCACGGTTGAACAATTCAATTTATGCACTTCACTTGCTCCCCAACAATTTTTTGATGGTAGGTCACAACTACGATGGCATTCACCTGCTGGATTGGCAACACAAAAAAGAAGTGACATCGCTGCGCCATACAACGGCCGCTATTTTCGATATTAAAAGTGTAGGCAACGAATTGTGGATTGCAGAGGGTGATGGTGGCGTTACCGTGGTGGATTTGTCTTCACTCACGATCAAAACGAAAATTCATGCTTCTGAGAAAAGCGCTCGGGTGATAGCCGTTAACCCGGCAGCAGCCGAAGTGGCAGTAGGGTATAGCGATAACTTCATTCGTGTTTTCGATGCTCATCACTGCACATTAAAAAGTGAATGGGAGGCGCATACCAACTCGGTGTTTACCTTGGCATTATTGCCCAGTGGCCGTCTGCTGAGCGGATCGCGCGATGCCCGCTTGAAGTTATGGAAGCAAGACGATTGGAATTTGGAGACCGAAGTGGTGGCGCATTTGTTTACCATTAACGATATTGCCCTGCACCCCAGCCTGCCGTACTTTGCTACCGCCAGCATGGATAAATCAATCAAGATTTGGGATGCCAACACATTGCAGTTGTTGAAAGTGATTGATAAAGCAAGGCATGCGGGGCACGGAACTTCCGTAAACAAACTTTGGTGGTCAAGTCACCAGCAGCAATTGGTGAGTGCCAGTGACGACCGCAGCATATCGGTTTGGGAAATTGAAGGGCTGCGCTAACAACTAATCCGTTATTTTTGTGTAAAGCAAGAAAATTATGAGAATGGCATTGTTGATGGTTGGGATACTGTTTTCTGTGCAAGCTTTCGCGCAAAGCGGCAAGAAGCAGGTAATGGTGATGGATATTAAGGATGAAATTGACCCGCGTATGCTCCGCTATGTCAAACTGGCCTTCGAGCATGCAGATAAGATAAAAGCCGACTACGTCATCATCGACATGGATACTTATGGTGGAGTACTAACAGATGCCAAGGAGATTGTTGACGTTGTGATGGATGCTAAAAAACCTGTTTGGGTGTTTATCAATTCAGATGCAGCGTCTGCCGGGGCGTTGATCTCAATTGCTTGCGATAGCATCTACATGTCGCCTGGCGCAAGTATTGGTGCCGCCACCGTGGTGGAAGGTGATGGTAAACAAGCGCCCGACAAATACCAGTCATACATGCGGTCTATCATGCGCTCAACGGCAGAAGAAAATCATCGTGACCCGCGCATTGCCGAAGGCATGGTAGATGAGCGCGTGGTGATAGATAGCGTGAAGCAGGCCGGTAAAGTGATTACTTTCACCACCACAGAAGCCATTGCCCACGGCTATTGCGAAGCCAAAGTGGAGACAATCGAAGAGATTTTGAAGAGGAACAAGGTTGACAACTATGAGATAGATCACTTTCAATTGGGTACAACGGAGAAAATAATTGCCTTCTTCCTCAATCCGTTCATCAGCGGCATCTTGATATTAGTGATTTTAGGCGGCATTTATTTTGAGTTGCAGACACCGGGGGTAGGATTCCCGCTATTTGCAGCCATTACTGCATTGGTGTTGTATTTAGTACCTTATTACCTCAATGGGTTGGCGGAGTATTGGGAGATTATCGCGCTGTTCGTTGGCTTGTTGCTGATTGCCGCAGAGGTATTTATCATTCCTGGGTTTGGTGTTGCCGGAGTGGCCGGCATAGGCCTTACGTTGTTGTCGTTAGTGCTCATCATGCTTAACAATGATTTTTTCAATTTCGAGTTTGTGCCTTTGGGTGATATTGTTCAGGCGAGTTTTGTGGCGGTGGCCGGACTGGCGGGTGGTTTCTTGCTATTGATATTTGCCGGACCGAAGTTGCTGGAATCCAGAGCATTTCAACGAATTGCCTTAAATGATGCGCAGAACAGTGCCGAGGGTTATACCGTAAATGCCAATGCACAGTCGATGCTTAACAAGAAGGGCGTTGCACACACCGTATTGCGCCCGAGCGGAAAAATATTGCTGCATGGCGAGGTGCTGGATGCGTTCACACGAGGTGAGTTTATTGAAAAAGGTGAGGCAGTAGAAGTAATCGGCACCGAAGGGGTGACGTTGAGAGTTCGAAAAATTAGTTAAGCACATGTCTAAGAAAATATTGGGAGTTATTCCCGCACGTTATGCTTCCAGTCGTTTGCCGGGAAAACCGTTGGTGGATTTGGGCGGCCAGTCTATGATTGAACGTGTGTACAAGCAGGCGGTATTGTCAAAAGCGCTGGCGAAAGTGGTGGTGGCCACTGATCACCAACAGATTTTTGAACATGTAAAAAGTTTCGGTGGCCATGTATGCATGACTTCAGAAAATCACCCTAGTGGCACCGACCGATGCTACGAAGCGTTTGCATTGCAGCGAGATGCATTTGATTATATCATCAACATTCAAGGCGATGAACCGTTTATCGAACCGAGTCAGATTGATTTGCTTGCGGCACGGTTAGATGGAAACACCCAGTTGGCCACGCTGATCAAAAAAATTGATACCGAAGACCAACTCCACAGCACTGGCGAAGTGAAGGTGACCTTCAATAAAAATTTTGAAGCACTATACTTTAGTCGCGCGGTGATACCGTATCTGCACAAAGTAGAGCAGAGAGAATGGCTCAGGAGCTACGCGTTTTACAAACACGTAGGCATGTACGCCTATCGGGCAGATGTGTTGAAGGCTATCACTGAATTACAACTTTCCGTTTTAGAGCAGGCCGAATCATTAGAGCAATTGCGTTGGATGGAAAACGGCTTCACCGTGAAGGTGGCCGTGACGGATGTAGAAACGATGTGCGTAGATACGCCCGAAGATTTGGAAAAGGCAAAGAGGATTATCGCTCAGGTTTGAGCCCGAGTTGCCCGTTGTACAGAGCAATCATTACCAAGGCCGCGCCAACCGCGGTGGGCAAGGTAAAGGGTTCGTGTAACAGAAAAGTGGCGTACACAAAACCAAACACCGGGCAAAGGAATAACCACAAAGACGCCCGCACGGCATCATCTTTCAACAAGCGCAGCCAAAGTTGTACGGCTAAAATGGATACAGGCACAATCAGCCAAACCAGCGAAATCCAAAAGCGTGTATCGAATTGATTGCCTTCTTGGTGCAGCAGCCAGGCAAAAGGGGCTAACATCAATCCACCAAAAAAAACCTGCCACCCATTGATGGTGGTGCGCGGCAACTGCCATTTTACCGATGCATAATAGACCGCTCCAATTGAGTACATCAGCATGCACAATACAATCAGTAGCACACCGCCCACGGTGCTGTGGCCTGTTTGCAACAGTGGGTAGGTGGCGATGGCCACGCCCAACATGCCCAGTAAAATGCTCACCCATTCGCGAAGCAAAACTTTACGCTTCATTACGATGGCGGAAAGAATGCCTATCATTAAGGGATTAATGGCAATGGCCATGGTGGTGATTCCAGCAGCCACAAATCGAAGCGCCAGAATGAAGATGCCGAGGTAAAGTGCGGTGTTAAACGCTCCGAAAATTGCAATTTGCAGCCACTCTCTACCACTGGGTAACGGATGCCTCCACACCAGGTGGGCTACCGTAAGCAGAAGTACGCCTGCCACTAGAAACCGAATGGTGAAAAACATGAGGGGCTCAACGGATTGAAGACCAAACTTGCCAGCAGTAGACGCGGAAGCCCATAGCAAAGCAAAACCTAATCCCGTGAAAACAAAAGCCAGATCAATCTTTTTCAATTTGTGGATTTAGGGCTTAAAAATTAGGGCTTCGAACTTAGGTTTTTGGCTTAGTGCTGAATGCATTGGTTTTGCAGCCACACGGCTGTTTGTCTAAAGGCAGTTTAATTTACTGTTGAACCCGGGCTTACGCCCTCATTAGGTTGTAATAAACTAAGTTTTCCGTCTTTTTCTGTTGCCATCAGAATCATGCCTTGCGATTCCACACCCATTATTTTCCTCGGTGCGAGGTTAGCCAAAATGGTCACCTGCTTGCCGATTATCTCTTCCGGTGAAAAAAACTCGGCAATGCCGCTCATTACCGTGCGTGTGTCAATGCCCGTATCCACTTGCAGTTTCAACAACTTTTTGGATTTCTCTACCCGCTCTGCCTGTAAAATTGTGCCCACACGAATATCCATTTTTTGAAAATCATCAAAGCTGATTTCCGGCTTGGCAGGTTCTGCGGGCTTGCTGGCGAGTTCCATTGCTTTTTTGTTATCGTTTAGCTTTTTGATTTGCGCACTGATTGTTTGGTCTTCAATTTTTTCGAATAGGAGAGACGGGGTGCCCAACGAGTGGCCTACGGCTAATAATTTTGAGCTGCCCGCGTGCACCCAATTGCCCGTTGGTTGTTGCAACATTTGGCGGAGTTTGGTAGCAGAAAATGGCAAGAAAGGTTCGGCCACAATCGAGAGGTTGGCGGCAATCTGTAACGCTATGTTTAAAATTGTACCCATCCTATCTAGGTCTGTTTTTGCCAGTTTCCAGGGTTCTGTTTCGGCTAAATACTTGTTACCCAACCGAGCCAAATCCATTAACCCTGCGGTTGCCTCGCGGAAGCGATAACTTTCCAGAGATCGGCCAATGCGTTCGGGGAATTCCCGTAAATCGGCCAGCACATTGCTGTCCGTTTCTGAAAGCACACCCAATGCAGGCACTTTGTTATCGAAATATTTTTGCGTCAGCACCAATGCACGGTTCACAAAGTTTCCAAAGATGGCCACCAATTCGTGGTTATTCTTCGCCTGAAAATCTTTCCAGGTGAACTCACTGTCTTTGGTTTCTGGTAAGTTGGTGAGCAGTGCGTAACGCAGCACATCTGGTTTATCAGGAAAGTCGGCTATGTACTCATGCATTTCAATCGACCAACCGCGGCTGGTGCTCATTTTGTCTCCTTCCAAATTCATGAATTCGTTGGCCGGCACATTGTCGGGCAAAATATACTCACCCGTAGCATGGAGCATAATGGGGAATATGATACAGTGGAACACGATGTTATCCTTTCCCACAAAATGCAAAAGCTTAGTGTCTTTGTCTTGCCAGTACTTTTTCCAATCGCCCGCGGTGGCACCTGCAAAAAGGCGTTGCGGTGTGGCAAACTTGACTTGGTTTGTCGAGATTTCTTGAAACAACGCGCGTGTGGCAGATAAGTAGCCGATGGGCGCATCGAACCACACGTACAAAACTTTGCCTTCCGCATCGGGCAGCGGCACTTTAATGCCCCAGTCCAAGTCGCGTGTCATGGCGCGGGCTTGTAGGCCTGCATCAATCCACGATTTACATTGGCCGTACACATTTACCTTCCAATCTTCTTTGTGCGATGTCAAAATCCAATCGGTGAGCCATTTTTCATAATTCTGCAACGGCAAATACCAATGCTTGGTAGCTTTTAGTACAGGCGGGTTGCCCGACAACGTAGAGCGTGGGTTGATCAATTCCCGCGGGCTTAGCGTGGAGCCACATTTTTCGCACTGGTCGCCATAGGCGTTTGGGTTGCCACACTTGGGGCATGTGCCCATAATGTAGCGGTCGGCCAAAAAGGTGTTGGCCGTTACATCAAAATATTGTTCAGAAATTTCTTCTGTCAGCAAGCCCTTATCGTACAATATTTTGAAAATCTCTTGCGAGGTTTGGTGGTGGAGGGGCTCGCTGGTGCGGTGGTAGATATCAAACGACATGCCCAGCTTATAAAAGCAATCGCGTATTTGAGCATCGTATTTATCGATGATGGCTTTGGGCGTAGTATTTTCTTTCAGTGCTTGGTTGGGGATGGCCGTGCCGTGTTCATCGCTGCCGCATACAAACACCACATCTCGCCCTTGCGACCGCAAATACCGCACGTACACATCAGATGGTATATAGGCACCCGCCAAGTGGCCAATGTGTTTGGGACCGTTGGCGTAGGGCAATGCAGCTGTTACGAGGTATCGTTTTGGCTCCGTCATGTGTTGGTACAAAAAAGCAGCGGTAAAGATAGCCGTTGTTGAGCAAGAAACAGCTATTTACCATGGGCAATTGATGCCCTTTTGCAATCCCTTCAGTAAGCCATAAACGAGATTACGGGTTTGTCTGCTACCCAGCCGTTTGTACGCGCTGTTGGTATTCATTCTGCCACTCCATCTCTTGGCGGACTTCCGACTCTAAATAGGTATTCCAGGCTTTAATTTGGTCGGTTGCATCGAGGCCAAGTTTTATCGAAAACGTGGTACCTTCTTCTGAAGTTTTGTCTAATTTAATGATGCCTTCCAGTTTATCGATAATTACTTTGCACAGGTATAGGCCGACACCTCCAATATCAGAACGTTCAGATCCGCGCAAAAACATGGTGAATACATCTTGCCCCGGTTTTACGATTATTCCCAAACCATTGTCTTCTATTTTGATGATTGCACTCGAGCCGAGCTTGGTCACGCTTACTTTTACGTAGGGAACTATGCGCGTAGATTCATTGAAAAACTTCAGCGAGTTGTCTATCATGTTTTCCAAAATCAAATGGATCAAGTACGGGTCTGAAAACATCTTCACATTTGGGTCAACTTCTACCAACACCCGTATGTGCTTCAGTTGTCCGGTTTTTCGTTCAAACTCTATAATGGTATCGAGCAAGGCGTGGAAGTCGATCACTTCTGTTTTGAAAAAAGTATTTTGGATACTCGTTACCATCGAAATGCGATTGAGTATCTTATATATTTTTTCAATTTGCATTCCTTCTCTTTCAATTAAGTCTTTTAATTCTTCGGGATCGTTTTGCTTGGTAGTAATAAGGTTGTAAAGACCTTTTAGCGTAGCTACCGGCCCGCGTATGTCGTGCGAAGTTTTATATAAAAAGTTATTGAGATCGTGCTGTGCTTTGAGTAACTTTTCATTCGATTTTTGAAGTTCTTCGGTGCGCTGCCGCACTTTTTGCTCTAATTCTTCATTCTGTTTTTTGAGCTTGGCATTAAAGGTTCTAATCGACTGAATGGTAATGTAGGTGAAGCCCAGCAGCAACAACGCAATCACAATGACCAACCCGGTAATGGTGCGCTGCTTGCCCAGCACTTGGTCTTTTAGGGTGATGATGTCGTTTTGTTCGCTGATGGTTTTGATGTTTTCGCGCTCTGCAAAATTGGTTTGTACTTTCGTGAGGTTTTTGATGAGTTCATCGCTGTAGATGCTGTCTTTTAGTTTAGTGTATTTGCCCAAGATTAATGCTGTTTTTTTATGGTCGGATTTTTTGTTGTATATTCTTGCGAGTCGGTCATAAATTTGAATGAGCGAATTCACAAAACCGGAACCTTCAGCCAATGCCAACGCCTCGTTCAAGTAAGTCAAACTTTTTTCTTCGTTGCCTTTTTCGGATTCAATCACACCTAGGTGAAATAGATTGCGTATTTGATAGAATGAATTATTTTGTGTTTTTGAAATAGCCAGCGATGTTAAAAAACAGTCCTCTGCTTTGCCGAAGTCTTTAATGCCCATATACGCATTGCCCAACCCCAGCAACCCCTCTTTACGAAGGTTATCGGTACAATTGGAGCCGCACACGGCAAAGCCTTCGTTGAACTTGTCAATACCCTTTTTGTATTCCCCTACATTGGTATAACTTATCCCGAGGTTGATGAGTATTCTATCCAAATCAGCGTTGTCGCCAATTTCTTTTTTGGCATCGATGGCGCGCTGATAGTATTCAATCGCCTTTTTGTCATCTTTCAATTTCGTGAACACATTGCCCAAATTATTCAGCGCGGTGCTGATGGATTTTTTGTCGCCTTCTTCTTCCCGTACTAATAAGGATCGGTAGTGGTACTCCAGTGCTTTATCGTAGCTGCCCAAGTGGTTGTAGGCTAAACCGAGATTGTTCAAAATAAATTTTAATTGTTTTTTGATGTCGGGGCGTTGCGCCTTGTTACGCTCGGCAATTCCCAATACCTTCAGCAGTACCTCAATCGCCTCCTCATTTTTCCCAAGATCTAAGAGGGAATAGGCAATCTTTCTACCGCCCTCCACCATCTTGGTGCTGTCGCCCAATTTTCTGGCCAGTTGGTCGAACTGCCTGGCGTACCCTAAAGCAATGTTGTAATCTACTTGATTGTATTGTTTAAATAATTCATTCAACACTTCTAGCCGTGTGGTGG
>JBJTHA010000130.1:0-4535 GCA_046094265.1 Cytophagales bacterium | reverse complement strand
ATACCTGCGCATTAACAGATAAAATTTGGTCATAAAATAGATTGGTTTAAGGTTTGTTAAATAAGCTAAGAAACAATTTTACATTATTTCGTAAATCAATATTAAGGCATTATTAGCCTAATATCAATAAAACGGCTAATTTTTATTTAAAATATTTTCGGAAACGATTTCGCAATCGTTTCCGGTACATTTACTTCGATGCTGTTACTTTAAGTTTTCAAGCAGAAAATGACACCCATGGCATGGCACGCGCAGTCCTTAAAGTCGTTTGATACACTCTTACTGCGACCGTGACTTGAAGAAAATTAATAACTACAAACCAACTACTTAATTAGGTAATTGCTGGTAACAAGGGCATGAAAATCGTTGTTAACTGACGTTTACTGTCCTGTTAACTTACCGCAATTCTAACACTAAACTTCCTTGTGCAGGTAGTTGTAAAACAGAGAGATTAGTAACTCGACCGCCTGAAATTATGTCTGTAGCAGCGGTTTTATTGCCCATTATCTCAGAAAATCGATCTGTCTTCAGTTCTATTGCTTTTTCATTTCCATTCAATACCACCATTACTGTTTCTCCGGTTTCGGAATAGCGAAAGTACACATATACATTGTCTTGTGGTATGAACTGCATGAGCTTGCCGGTATGAATCACGGATTTAGTCTTCCGCCAATCCAGCAATTTTTTCATGAAATCGTAAGCTTCGTTTTGATCTTTGCTTCTACCCTCGCGCACAAAATGGTTTTCTTTGTCTTCGCGCCATCCACCGGGCACATCGCGTCTCACTGTGGGGTGGATGGAATAATCACCATCCATAAGCAATTCAGTACCATAGTATAATTGAGGGATACCTCGTGTTGTCAGCAAAAAAGTGAGCCCCATTTTGAATTTATTCATATCTCTGCCCATGTTATAATAATAGCGGCTCATATCATGATTGTCAACAAACGTAACGTTACCGTTGGCATTGGGGTAAATAAAATCATGGCTCAAGGTCATGTACAATCTTGATAAGCCCGTATCCCAAGATCCTTTTTCATTAAGGGCAGCATTGATGGCATTCGTCAACGGAAAATCAATGACAGAAGGCAAATTAGATTGGTAGCCATCGCGATTCACTGCGCCCTGTTGCCAATAGCTAATGATGGGCTTTGCATTCATCAATACTTCGCCTACGATATTAAACTGTGGATATTCCGTCAATATCTCTTTTGCCCAGCGCGCCATAAAATCCTTATCGGGGTAAGGATACGTATCCATTCGAATACCATCAATGCCCGCGTGTTCAATCCACCACAGTGTATTTTGAATAAGATACCGCGCAAATAGCGGATTGGATTGATTTACATCTGGCATGGTGTTATCAAACCAACCGTTGCTCATCAAGTTGAGGTCGTGCTTTGATCGATACGGATCTGAGACTGCCTCGCTGCGGTAGTTGGACCGCGTAAACGCAGGGAATTGATGTACCCAATCTTTCTCAGGCATGTCTTTCATCAGCCAATGCTCGTTGCCAATGTGGTTGATCACCATGTCTTGTATCATTTTGATGCCCATCGAGTGCCCCTTGTTGATTAAGGCTACGTACTCATCATTACTGCCAAATCGCTGGTCTACTTTGTACAGATCGGTGATGGCGTAACCGTGGTAACTTTCGCGCTTCTGGTTGTTTTCCAATATAGGATTCAACCAAATAGCAGTTACACCTAAATCTTTGATGTAGTGCAGATGATCGGAAATACCTTTCAAGTCCCCGCCATGTCGGCCAAACGGCTTTTCCCGGTGTACACCTTCGTAAAACCCGGGCAACGAGTCGTTCTTCATATCGCCATTGGCAAACCGATCGGGCATGATCAAATAGAGCACATCGGCAGAATTAAATCCTTGAATCCGATTTTTGTCTTTTGAGCGCTCCTTTAATTCATACGAATAGGAAATTGATTTTTTACCATCGCTAAACACGATGGGCACCATACCTGCTTTGGTGGCTTGCGTCAACTGCAAGGTCAGAAACACATAACGCGGGTTTTCTGTGCGGATAACGCGCTTTAATTTCACGGTTTCTGATTGCACCTTGGGTTGATACGTTGAAAGGTTTAAATCTTTATGATAGAAAAGAACTTCTACTTCGGGATTATTGAACCCCACCCACCAAAAGGCTGGTTCCACTTTTGTGAATGGGGTTTGAGCTGACGCGAATGCTATAACTAAAACAAAACACAAGAAAAGCGAGAATTTATTCATCATTTTTTAGTTTTATTGCCCTTGGCGCTTAGAATTTAATGATCCTCTTTCTGATCATTCCCTGATCGGTTAATATATTGACAATGTACACACCAGCAGCAAGCTCCGTTAAGTTCCAAGAGTGACTATTCTCTTGCGTTGGGTTTACTTCTTTGCCAACAGTGCTTAAAAAAACTACATGTCTTACTATAGCTTGTTTTTCGTCTATTATCAAGACATCGGTCGTTGGATTAGGGTAGATTTCGAACCCATCTTTAATCGATTCGAATCCAGTAGTTACCATTGGTTGCAAGGGAACGTCAGTAAACAAATAAAATCCACCTGGCGGCATTTCAATCCCCGTGGGTATTGCAACGATGTTGAACTCTTGGTTTGTGACCCAGTCGTACCACTTGCCTGTGTGCGAAAAATTGATAGGCACGGTGTTCGTAGTAACATCAAAGTTAGCAACTGCATGCACATTCATGTCTTCGGTTTTGGTTGGATTTGGCACAAATGGCACTTTCTTAAGTGCGACTTGTTTTGTAAGACTTGAACCCCCGCTAACCACCACATCAGACGTATTGAAGATAGGGTAAGTTGTTTTAGCTTTTATCAACTGTGCAGTGTAGGTGAACAGGCTCTTACGAGAAACATCAGAATAATAGTCCCACTTAATAGGTTTTGCAGACGTTCGTCCACCCTGCTCAATTGACACGTCATAACCAAGCTCGCCAAATTGCCATAGCATCTTTGGACCGGGAATGGTGTAGAATAATGTTACAGCTGCCTTCATTCTGGAAAGTGCTGTATTCAAATTTTTAACGGAGTAACTGCCAGACGAATTTCCCGACTGCAAGTTCTGGAACATCAGCCGCTCTTCGTCATGTCTTTCCATGTAGCCAACCGAATTGGGTGCTGCCCACCAGCGGTTTTTGTACCACATGCCACCAATATCTGAACCGGATGAAAAACCCATGGTGCTTTGCGAGTAGGCCCCATGAAAATTTCCCCACAGCATCATGCCCATGCCCGACAACTCGGTTTCCTCTGCATTGTCGGCAAAATGCTCGAGAATAATATATGAATCGGAAGAGTACGTGCGAATCTTGTCGTACATGCGTTTTAAAATAGCAATGCGCGAGGCATCACGTGCCGACCAAGCACCTACGTTTGAACCCGAGTTGGTTTGGGTGAAACCTTTCGACAAATCGTAGCGATATCCGTCTACCTTAAACTCGTTGATCCAGTAGTAATTCACCGTGTCCAAATATGCTTTGGTGTAAGAACTTTCATGGTTCATGTCAAAGAAAACGTTGAACGGGTGCGTGGCATCTACATTGAACCAACGGTTGGTGGGGTTCGGCTTCATGGTGGTAAAGTTGAAGTCTTGCATTAGATACGCGTTGGGCAAGTCTTGCTGGTTCATCACAATATCCAAAATCACGGCAATACCATTTTGGTGGCATTTGTCGATAAACTCTTTCAATTTGTTTTTGGTACCATAAAATTTATCGGGTGCGAACATAAACGTAGGGTTGTAGCCCCAACTATCGTTGCCGTTAAATTCGGTTATGGGCATTAGTTCAATGGCATTGATGCCAAGCCTTTTGAAGTAGCTAAGCGTATCAATCAATGTTTGGTAATTCTTTTTACCGGTATCAAAGAAATCGCGGATATGCAATTCGTAGATGATCAGTTTTTCTTTGGGTGGTTTCTGAAAATTAGTGGTTTGCCACACATAGGGTGTTTGTCCGGTTTGGATAACGGATACGCGATTGAAGTACCACTTATCCGATAAAGCCTTAGCTGGAAATGTCTTTAAGTTGGGAAAGGTGGCGACAGGTATAAACGAATCATCCGGATCTAAAATTTTGTCAGCAAATGGATCCGCAATGTAAACCGTTTCATCAACCAAATATTGAAATGCATACTCTACGCCTGCCGTTAAACCTGCAATCTCTAACCAAAAAAACTCGCCACTTTTTTTCATCTGATAGTTGGCGTTAATGATCCAATCGTTGAAATCGCCCAGCACATAAACCGAATTTTTTCCGGGTGCCCACAAGCGCAGGGTTGCCTTGGTGGCATCGGCTGTGTAATTGATTCCATTTTTTATACCCGCAGGGATGGGCCCTTGTACCGTGGCCGAGCGAATGGTGTATGTAAAGCTCACCGACTTTGTTTCGGTGCCATTGTTGGCTTCAAACACAACCGGAATTGATCCTGACGTCTCGGTAACGGTGTGGGTATAGGTGAGCGATGTACCGCTCGGCACACTTGAAACGGTAGTGCCATTGACTTTCAATGTT
>JBJTHA010000129.1:0-4239 GCA_046094265.1 Cytophagales bacterium | reverse complement strand
CTTTAACAAGTTCGATTTAGGCTCTAACCAAAAAGTGTTCACTCTTTGTATCAATGGTTTTTCAAAAATCTAGGCTTTAAAAATAGCCTAATAAATGTCCATTACTCCAAAATCTACAGTTTCAATAATTTGACCTTAGATGTGTACAGCATCATTCATACGCGTTATGGCACACAGCAAGGCGCAAAGAAGGAATGTAACCCCAAGAAACCTGGCCGATTATCGCACCACCCGTTAATGGCTTTTGTAGCTGAGACTAAAAAAAAATGGGCGCCAATTTTCTGGCCACGTAGTGGGGAATGGTTTACAGGACTCTGGATGACTGTCAATTCCATTGCTACACCCTTAAGTTTTACGTTCTAATGACAATTCTGGTTTGTTTAAGAGCCTGCAATGCTCAACTCGAGCCGACTCAATTCTTCAATGGTGGGTAAATCAGAACGGTACTCCCTTCAACTTTTGTTTGACGAGAGAGTCGCGCCAGGCGCGGAGGATGCCTCTAACAGTTTGGCAATTTCTTCTAGAGGCCGTTGGTAGATGAGGTTTTCTTATGTACATGATAACTGAGCAAATACAAAGAAAAATAACATGTAGAATGCAGTCATATTGACCTGCGTAATTTCAAAGAAAATCAGTTTCTGAAGATGTCCAGCTCATAGGATAATTCTTATCTAAAAAAGCCAACGAATCTTCCGTTAAATACAATGGCCTGAACGTGTCGATCATCACCGCTAACTCGTGGGTTTCTTTCGCGCCAATGCTTTTTTCTACTGTGCCCGGGTGCGGACCGTGCGGTAGTCCACCGGGGTGCAGTGTAAACGAACCTCGCTCAATACCACGCCTGCTCATAAAATTTCCCTCGGCATAATACAACACTTCATCACTATCAATGTTGCTGTGGTTGTAAGGTGTCGGTATGGCTTGTGGGTGGTAATCGAACAGCCGAGGCACAAATGAGCAGATCACAAAATTATGCGCCTGAAACGTTTGGTGTACGGGCGGAGGCTGGTGAATGCGCCCGGTAATGGGTTCAAAATCATGAATTGAAAAGGCGTAAGGCCACAAAAAGCCATCCCAACCAATCAAATCCAGCGGACTGTAATCATACACATATTGATGTAGGTATCCTTGCTTTTTGATCTTCATCAAAAACTCACCCCGCGAAGCGTCTGTAACCAACTCGTGCGGTGGGCGGATGTCGCGTTCACAAAATGGCGAATGCTCGAGTAGCTGGCCAAGACCGCTGCGGTAACGCTTGGGTGTTTCAACGGGTGATGCCGACTCGATGATCAGTAACCGGAGAGGTCCTTCTTCAAATTCCAGTTTGTAAATTACGGTGCGCGGAATCACCACATAATCGCCTTGGCGTATATCCAGCTTGCCGAACTGAGAAAGGAGAGTGCCTTTGCCATCATGAACAAAGATAACCTCATCGCCTTCTGCGTTTTTATAAAAGTAGTCCATTTTGCGCTGCGTAGGCGAGCATATCGAGATGGCACAGTCTGCGTTGGCCAGCAGTACCTTGCGCGACTCCAAATAATCCGTGCCTGTGCTAGTCACTTTTGAGGTGTTCAAATGAGTTTGCCGCAATGCATACTCTTTCACCAGAGGTGGGCTATACTTTACGGGTTCTTTTACTCCTTTGATCCGCGTAGGTGGGTGAATGTGGTATAGGTTGGAATAAATACTTGAAAACCCCTCTGAGCTTACGAGCTCTTCTTTGTAAAGGCTTCCGTCTGGCTGGCGGAATTGCGTGTGGCGCTTAGGTGGTATTTTGCCGAGGCGGTGATAGTACATAACAAATTAGTTACAGTGAGGCAAGTTAGCGAAAAAGCAGTCAATCCAAGTGTAGCCCCCGCTCTACATTTGCTCACGCAGACATTAGTCACTTCCCAGACCTAGCGAATGTAAAAGTTTCATTAGTGGCAATTAAACGAAACGGAATTTGCATCGTCTAAAGCAACTAACGTGTTAGAAAAAAATGAAAAACGCCATTCTATTGATAGTCATTTTTCTGTCTTTCCCTTCGTGTGAACAGGATGATAAAGCGGCCCCGCCTGCCGATAAACCAAGCGAGCAAACTACTATCAATCTAACAGTTGACGGAAGAGCGAGAAACTTTATAATTTATCTGCCCAATGGTTACAACAATGCGGGCAAAATGCCTATGATCTTTTCGATCCATGGAGGAAATGGAACTGCCGATGGAATGATCAAGATTGCCGATTTTAGAACCATTGCCGACAAAGACAAAGTGGTTTTAGTGTATCCATCCGGAATAGAAAAAAATTGGAACGATGGCCGACCCACTACACCCAATCAACAGGGTATTAACGATGTGAGCTTTTTCAACCAGATGTGCGATTACATGATTGCCAATTACTCGGTAGACGGAACGAAAATCTATGCAACTGGAATTTCAAATGGCGGGTTTATGTCGTCTCGATTGGGTTGTGAACTAAGCAATCGAATAGCCGCAATTGCGGTAGATGCCGCAACGATGGAAGCTACTACCATTGCACCTAGTTGTAACCCCGGCAGACCTGTTCCTGCAATCTACATTCATGGCAACACCGACCCCCTTGTTCCATTCGTAGGAGGGCAAATGACAGCTGGAGGAACAGCAGGCGGCACGATTTTATCGCATTTTCAAGCGGTAGATAAATGGGTAAGTATAAATGCTTGCAGCACCACGCCCACTATAACTGATTTACCTGATATTGCTAATGATGGAACTACTATTAAGCAACGGGTGTATGCCGGGGGAACGAATGGAAGCGAAGTAGTTAGCTATGTGGTGTTAAATGGCGGCCACACATGGCCGCAAGGCTACCAGTATTTGAATGAGGCCATTATAGGAAAGACAAGCCAAGATATGAATGCATGTGAAGTGATATGGACATTTTTTGAACGTTTTAATCGATAAACAGAATGAAAACTTTATGGTCAGTTTTTATTATTTGCTGGGCTGCAAGCGGGGTTGGCGCACAAGTTGATTACTCAACAAATGGAAAGTATACCGTGAGCGTAATGGAGTTTAGAAACACTACCGACACACAGCGCAATAGAAACATTCCGATTAAAGTCCATTACCCTCTTGAAAAGGGGCAGTATCCATTGATTATTATTTCGCACGGAGCAGGTGGCGACTGGGATACCCACTTTGCATTGGCTCATCACTTGGCCACTCAAGGCTATGTTGTTTTTTGCCTTGAACACATTGGCAGTAATACCAAAATGCTGAAAAGAAGCATTCGCATTTTTAAAAACCTACACGACATGATACACGATGGCAAAGAGGTTTTAGGTAGGCCGCAGGATGTTAGTTTTGCGATTGACCAGGCAATTAGTTGGAACGAGTCCATCGAACCTTTAAAAAATAAAATTGATACCCAAAATATAGGTGTATTAGGTCATTCATTCGGGGCGTACACAAGCATGGTGATTGCCGGTATGAAACCAGCGCTAGATTGGCTTGAGCCAAGAGCTGTTTACGGCAATGGCCTTGGAAAGGATGCCAAAGATAAGCGGGTTAAGGCGTGTGTAGCCTTGTCTCCCCAAGGCGTAGGCGAACCCTTTTTTAAAAAGGAAAGTTTCTACACGTTGTCCACACCTTTACTTGGAATTTCAGGAACAGAAGATAAACAACAAGGGGGCTTACCACCTATAAATAGGTATGAGGCCTTTGAATTTTGGAGCAGCACTGGAAACAATGTTTTTGTGTGGTTAACCAATGCCCAACATTTGGATTTTACTGACAGCGAAGGCGGAGAAACCCACGGCATGAAATCAAAAAACAGAAAGGAAGTGCAAAAGGTGGTAAGAGCCGCCACACTCATATTTTTTAACCAGCATTTGAAAAATGATGCGCTTTCAAAAAACCGGATCAATACAGACGGATTGAAACCCTATTTAAGCGGAAAGGTGAATGCCGTTGAAGTAAGGTCAAAATGATTGGTGTTTTCTGAATAGATAATTCTGCTTTCACGTTTCTTAACTATCCCAAGTAACGAGCTTATACTCGGTTAAAAAAAGTGGGAAGATAAACCATTTTCTGGACCGCTATCATTCAATAACAGAGGGGCAGAACCACATGGAGAGATTGCTGGAATCATAAATTTACTCGCGTAATATTTTCTAGATTTTTCCATTGATTGCCAAGAATGGAAGTCTTACTTTTGAAATAAGAAGTAAAAATTACCATTTTAAAACTTGAAACAATAATAAAATGAAAATCCT
>JBJTHA010000128.1:0-8156 GCA_046094265.1 Cytophagales bacterium | reverse complement strand
TTTTTATTATACATGGGCGATTGGGTATCGTGTGTCACGTCTGTACAGATTGCTAAATCAGGCTTGATTCTCCGTGAAATCATTTCTGCACCCCGCAGCCCTATTTCTTCCTGTACCGAATTGACTATATATAAGCCAAAGGGAAGTTTCTTTTTGTTTTCGTGAAGCCTGCGGGTAACCTCGGCAATCATGTAGCCGCCCATGCGGTTGTCCAGCGCGCGGCCTACCAGGTATTTTTTATTGAGTTCGATTAGTTCATCTTCAAAAACCGCCACGCAGCCCACGTGCACGCCCAAGGCCTCCACTTCCTTTTTCGATTCTGCCCCGATGTAGATAAAAATGTTTTTTAGGCTCGGTGCTTCTTCTTTGCCTGCATCGCGCACGTGAATGGCCGGCCAGCCGAATACACCTTTTACAATACCTTTGCCGGTGTGAATATTCACGCGCATGCTGGGCGCGATTTGATGATCAGAGCCACCGTTGCGCCTCACATATATATAGCCATCGTCAGTAATGTAATTGACAAACCAACTGATTTCATCGGCATGCGCCTCAATCACTACTTTGTATTTTGCTTTGGGATTGACAATTCCTACAGCCGTGCCGTATACGTCTGTTATATAATCATCAATGTAGGGCTTCAGGTAATTCAACCAAATCTGCTGGCCCGATGACTCAAAACCGGTAGGAGATGCATTGTTGAGATAATCAAATAAGAAGGCTTTGCTTTTTTTATCCATTGTGAAAAAGTTTATGACCAAATTTACTTCAATTTACAATTACATTTTCACAGCGGAATATTCACGTGCTTCTTTTTGGGCAGCACAGCAACTTTGTTTTCCAACATCTGAAAGGCACGAATCAGTTTTTCGCGCGTTTGCTCGGGCATGATCACCTCATCAATATAACCGCGCTGCGCAGCACGAAACGGAGTGGCAAATTTTTTCGTGTATTCTTCCACCTTTTCAGCCAATTTGGCTTCCGGATTGGCCGCCTCTGAAATTTCCTTTTTGAAAATGATTTCAGCGGCTCCTTTCGCACCCATTACCGCAATTTCCGCTGTCGGCCACGCGTAGTTCATATCGGCTCCAATGTGCTTGCTGTTCATCACATCGTAGGCACCGCCATACGCCTTCCGGGTAATCACCGTTACGCGCGGCACGGTAGCTTCGCTGAATGCATACAAAAGCTTAGCGCCATTGGTAATAATGCCGCGCCACTCTTGGTCGGTGCCTGGCAAAAAGCCTGGCACGTCTTCCAACACCAACAGCGGAACATTGAAGCTATCGCATAGGCGCACAAATCGTGCTGCCTTCACGCTGCTATTAATATCTAGCACACCAGCCAACGAGGCAGGCTGATTGCCTACAATGCCAATGCTGCGGCCTGCCAATCGCGCAAAGCCGACCACAATGTTCTCAGCAAAGTTTTTGTGCACTTCCATAAATGAGTTCTCATCTACCACACCCTGAACGACTTCGCGCATGTCGTACGGTTGGTTGGGATTGGCGGGGATAATGTCATTGAGCACTGGCCGCAATTCGTTGCCTTGTTGATAGGGCACACTTGGGGCATCGTCTTCACAGTTTTGCGGCAAGTAGCTCAGCAACTGTTTGATTTGGTTGATGCACTCTACTTCATTGGCGCAAGCAAAATGCGTAACGCCACTTTTGCTACTGTGGGTAGAAGCTCCACCCAACTCTTCCGAAGTCACTTCTTCATGTGTTACTGTTTTCACCACATTGGGGCCAGTCACAAACATGAACGAAGTGTTCTCTACCATAAAGATAAAATCCGTCATGGCGGGAGAATACACCGCGCCACCGGCACACGGGCCCATGATGGCGGAAATCTGCGGCACTACTCCACTGGCCATCACATTGCGGTAGAAGATATCTGCATAGCCGCCCAGTGAAACCACGCCTTCTTGGATGCGCGCCCCGCCAGAATCATTCAAACCAATGATGGGCGCACCATTTTTCATAGCCAAGTCCATCACCTTCACAATTTTCTCAGCAAATGTTTCGGAGAGCGAGCCCCCAAAAACCGTAAAGTCTTGCGAGAACACGTATACCAAGCGACCCTGCACTGTTCCATACCCCGTCACCACGCCATCGCCCAAGTAATGCTCTTTATCGAGGCCAAAATCTTTGGCACGGTGTGTCACAAACTTATCGAGTTCTTCGAAAGAGCCATCGTCTAGCAACAGCTGAACGCGCTCGCGAGCAGTGAGTTTGCCCTTGGCATGCTGCTGGGCAACACGTTTTTCGCCTCCGCCCAAAAGGGCTTCTGCATTTTTGCGACTGAGTTCGTTAAATTTTTCTTGAAGGGGATGGATTGATGAGGTGGACATGGCAAAACAATTGTTTTCGAAATATAGTTAATATAGCGATTCGTAAATTATGACTTTGCGCACGCAAAAAATTGCCATCATAGACTTGGGCACCAATACTTTTCACCTGTTGGTGGCGGAACGTTCAACGGGGAAATTCACTATCGTATATGAAGAAAAACTACCTGCGAAGATTGGCGTGGGCGGCATCAACCAAGGATTGATTACAGCAGACGCAATAGAACGCGCCATTTCCATTTTGAAAAGCTATCGCCAAACCGTGGATGAGATGGGCATTACCGAAGTGCTTGCTTTTGGCACCAGCGCCATACGCAGCGCCAAAAACAGAGATGAGGTAGTTGCTAAGATTGCAGCGGCTACCGGCTTTTTTGTAAAAGTGATAACGGGCGATGACGAAGCTAGCTACATCTACAAAGGGGTGCGTGCCGCAGTCAATTTGGGGTATCAAAAATCATTGATTGTAGACATAGGCGGAGGTAGTGTTGAGTTTATTATTGCGAATGAAAGCGAAGTTTTCTGGAAACAGAGTTTTGAGATTGGTGGTCAGCGGTTGCTGGAACAGTTTCAACAGCACGATCCGATTTTGCCTGATGAGGTAGTTGCTTTGCACTTGTACTTGGCCGCGCAACTTCAACCGCTACTTATAGCGCTCAAAGAACACAAACCAGAAACGTTGGTAGGATCATCAGGCACTTTTGATACGTTGAGCGAAATTCACTGCTATCGAAACGGGATTGTGTTTGAGCCGAAGCCCGAAATACCTCTCACATTACAAGCCATTGAAGAAATTTATGAAGAACTCTTGGTGAAGAACAGGGCAGAACGGCTATCGATACCGGGGATGATTGCACTGCGCGTAGACATGATTGTTGTTGCATGCGCACTGCTAGACTTTCTTTTAAAATCTCACTCATTCGAAAAAGTAAGAGTGTCCTCGTATTCGCTTAAAGAAGGCGTGCTCCAAGAACTCAGCACGCAATTCTAAAACCAAGCCGTGAGGCTTGTGATCAACCATGTGCTGTTTTGTGTAGGATTTTGATTTTCGTTGAAATACACCTGATCGGGCGAAAAAAAGTGACGGCCCTCTACACGCAACAAGGCATTGTGGTTTGCCTTGTAGTTAAGGCATAAACCCGTGCTATACGAATTGAAATTTCCAATGCCAGTTATTGATTGGAGGTGAATACCGTCATCGCTGAAGTATTCTAATCTTCCCGAAAGGGAGAGCATATCGTTGAAATGATAACGACCCACCATATTGGCTTGCCACCAATTGAGTGTGCCAGCACCGATGCGTTCTTGAAAGCCTATGTAAACGCACGCAGTAGCATCAAAGCGATCACTGTATTTATAAATCCAATACAGGTCTGTAAAATATCGCATACGCCAATTGGGGTTCGCCTGGTTTTGGTTATTACCCATATAGGTATCCCAGTTGAATAACATTTTTTTGTTGGGGCGGTACTCCAATTGAGTGCCAATAGATTTATTCCTGTTGTTATCTTGAATTACCTGCCACCCATTGAGTAAATACAGAAATGAATTTACCTTTTTACTCAACGGCACCGATACTTTCAAGCCAGAAAGGTAATAAGGAACATTTTCAGGTGCGAAGGACCGTGTGTACATCAAATGATCCTTAGAAAAAGGGCTTTCATTTGTATAAGGGGAAGTAAAAACCCCCACATCTGCCCAAATATTTCTGTTGACAGAAAGTCGTAGCCCTGCTGTGGCCTCCACAATATTTTTCAGGGTACCAATTTCGTTGGCATAGTTCGCATTCATATAGGTGCCATAGCCGGGTACAAAACGTGCGCGAAAATTGGTTGACTTATACCGCAAGTCGATATATGCCAAATTGATGTTCATCTCGTCATGCCGATTGGATGAAACGAAATAGGGAATAGTGCCTGACGAAGGTTTGTTAAAATTGTAGCCAAAGTAAGTGTCCATGTATCCACCCAAAGCTAAGTGACCTACAGTGGTAGTTTCAAGCGTATCCATAGTAGCGGTGTTTACAATTTGACCTTGGGATGTGAAAATGAACAAAGAAAAAAGAGTGAAAAAGCTAGCGAAGTAGTGCATTTTGCAAAGTTAAACTCAAATTATGCAATACAAATTTTTACCTACAGATAACCGCGTTCACGGCTTCATATTCTACACGCGCAATGCCCCGCGAAAACCCCGAGCCGCGTAATACGAGTCAGCACCGTTGTGGTAGATAAATACATGACCATAGCGGTAATCACCGAAAATGGCGCCACCCAGTTTCCGTATTTGGGCGGGCGTTTGCAACCAACTAGATGTTTTGGTATCAAACTTTCCGAGTTTTTGCAATTGGCGATATTGTTCTTCATTGAGCAGCACAACACCCATCGCCTCGGCTTCGTCATGTACATTGCTCTTGGGTTTATTTTCTTTTCGACCTTCCCAAGCTTCGCGGTCATAGCAAAGGCTTCTTCGTCCAGCAGGGCTTTCCGATGCACAATCACAAAAAATGTATTCACCCGATTTCTTATCGAAGGCCACCACATCAGGCTCTCCACCAGTACTTTCCATTTGATGCAACGACCAAAGTTTAGCAGCAGTCAGGCGTTTCTCCACATCAGCCCATTTCATGGACGTATGCCGAAGCATGTTTTTATCAAAGCGTACTTGAAGAATTTTGAGTAACTGATTGCGTTCTTTGGCAGATAACTCTTTTTTTTTCGAGGGGGTCTTCATACTGGTTTCATTCGGGGTTTAAGGTAACAAATTAGACAATCAACTACTTAAAATTGGCTCACTCAAAAATAACTGACTTTTTTATGCCTGACAGGCATTTAAATGAATACAAATTCACTTATATTTAAGCCTGATATGGCTAGGCCGAAAGACGACAGCAAAATTCAAGCGATCTATGAAGCAACCTTGAAATTAGCTTTGAAAACGGGGTTCAACGGTTTGAAAATGGCCGATGTGGCCAAGGCAGCTAAACTTGCCACAGGAACACTCTACATCTATTTCAAAAACAAAGATGTGCTGATCAATGAACTTTTTCTGCACTTAAAAAAAGCGAAGACAGCCGAAGTACTCAAAGCCCATAAACCAAACGATGCATTTGAAGAAGCGTTTCGGAAAATGTGGTTCAGCTATTTGGATATCAGTCTGCGCGAACCGGAACGGATGTTGTTCATTGAGCAGTTTGCCCATACCTCTTTTCTCACTAAGAAAACAAAACAGCAAGGAAATCAATTGCTCGCGCCCCTTGCTGTATTTATAGAAAGTGGAATCAAAAATAAAAAGCTACGCCACCTGCCGGTAGATATTGTGCTGAGCCAAGTGCTGGGTCCTATTTACGAAATGGTAAAGTTGGAAAAAGAAGGAACCGTAAAACTATCCACCCAGCAAAAACAAGCATTGTACGAAATGGCTTGGAACGCAGTAAAACTTTAAAAATTTTTAAACTATGAATGAATCAATATTCACCCATTATGAAAAAAACAGTAGTCATCACCGGTAGTTCATCTGGTATTGGCAGAGCCGCTGCCATTTACTTTCAAAATCAAGGTTGGAATGTTGCTGCCACCATGCGTTCGCCTGAAAAAGAAACAGAATTGAACAAACTGCCGAACATAAAATTGTATCCGTTGGACGTCACGAGCACCAGTACCGTTACGCAGGCGTTGCAGCACATTCAAAAAGACTTTTCGAAAATTGACGTAGTAGTCAACAACGCGGGCTTCGGTGCCGATGGTGTTTTTGAGTCGATGAACGATGATTTTATTCAAAAACAGTTTGATACAAACGTGTTCGGCCTCATGCGTGTGACGCGCGAGGCTTTGAAAATCATGCGCGAACAAAAGAGCGGTACCATTGTGCAGATCGCCAGTGTAGGTGGCCGGGTGGCGTTTCCGCTTTATTCTATTTATCATGGCACAAAGTGGGCGGTGGAAGGATTTACCGAATCATTGCAATATGAAGTTGCTCCGTTCAACATCAAACTGAAATTGATTGAACCGGGCGCCATCAAGACAGAATTTTATGGAAGGAGTCGGGCTTTTATGAAACCTGATTACACCAATGACTACGATGAGTTTGTAAAAAAGTGCGAAGCTGTGAGCATGGATGCAGGCGACAAAGGCGCTTCACCAGAAGCGGTGGCAAAAGTCATCTTCAAGGCAGCAAATGATTCATCAACCAAAATGCGCTACCCAATTGCTTATCCGGCCAATGTGTTGTTGCCATTAAAACGACTGGTGCCTGAACGGCTCTTCTTTTGGGCGGTGAGACAGTCTTACAAGATTTAGACGTGAGTATCAAGGCGCAAACAGCAGATACTACCTTACGACTGATGTCTTGTGACTTTAATTGAATTACATAAATGAGGAATCATGAAAAATATTAACGACCCCTCCGCGTACGAAGAAATTATAAATCGGGTGAAGATGCTCTCAACGGCCAATCCCCGGCAATGGGGTAAGATGGATTTGCAACAAATGCTGGTGCATTGCACGGCTCAGTTAAAAATGGCATTGGGTGAAATCAAATCAACTCCGCAAGGTTCATTTATGATGCGTACGGTTTTGGGTAAGTGGATTGCCTTCTCAAATATTCCTTGGCCGAAAGGAGCGAACACACCCAATGAAATGAACCTGGAAAGAAATACTTTCCAACTCACCGATATAGAATACGAGAAGAAAGAGTTGCAGGCCTATTTAGCTCGCGTTAAGTTGGCACCACAACTGATGCCGCATCCGTTCTTTGGAGCACTGTCACACAAAGAATGGGGGCGCCTTATCTTCAAACACATCGACCACCATTTAAAACAGTTTTCAGGATAGCTAAGACCAAGGACAAAAGCCAACGATGATATAGACAATGTTAACATGGGCTACTATCGTTATCATAGCCAAAAAAGAACTAGATGAAAATGACCGCACCGTATTGTATTTTTATATTTAAGGGCTTCGAGACAGGAGTGCCGGGATAATAACTTCATTTTTCCATGAATAATATCGTTTTCTTTATCGGTATTTCTTTCATTCTCTTGCACGAGATGGATGCCGTTCGTTGTCATGAGTGGAGAATTTTTCCCGGACTATCTCTGCTGAACGATCAATTAGGCTTTGTTTTATTCATACTCGCCCATGTGCCTTTGTTTACATGGCTTATTTATTTCGTTGGTAATCCATCCTTCAGAAATGGGTTCGATATTTTTCTTCTGATTCATTTAGGATTGCACCTCATGTTTTTGAAACATCCTAAAAACGAATTTAAAGATTGGATTTCATGGACGATTATCAGCGGGGCAATTGATTTATTTCTAATCAGCTAACCAAAAAAATATGGATTTCATCAAAACCTACTTCACAGCCGAAAAAAATGAAAGTTTACTTTTTATGCTGATGGGCGTGGCTGCCATCGCGTTCTCGGCTTATGCGTTAGTGAAATGGAGCGAGCCTTACTACAAAGGTTTGGGCATTCCGCTCATCCTCATTGGCATTATTCAAATCGTGGTAGGCGGGAGCGTGTACTTCCGCACCGACAAACAAATTGCCGAACTCGAAGAACTTTATCAGACCAGCTCCACGGATTTCAAAACGCAGGAAACACCACGCATGAAAAGAGTGATGAAGAACTTTAGCATCTATAAAAAAATCGAAATAGCATTTGTGCTTATTGGTATTTTGTTGATTGTCTTCACGCCCTCACGCCACTTCTGGCTGGGCGTGGGTGTTGGTATGTTGCTGCAAGGGGCTGTGATGCTCACGCTCGACATCTTTGCGGAAAGGCGGGGCACGGTTTACATTAGCGAGATTCA
>JBJTHA010000127.1:0-5136 GCA_046094265.1 Cytophagales bacterium | reverse complement strand
ACTTCGTAAACGGTTTGATCGGTTTGCAAAATCGATGATGCAGGTAAATTCGGAAGACGTTTTTGGTGCTTATATGAACGCGATTACCGAAGCCTACGATCCGCATACCAATTACTTGACGCCAAAAGATACTGATCTTTTCAAGCAGGGGATGAGCTTATCGCTTGAGGGAATTGGCGCACGCTTGCAGACGGAAAACGAGTACACCAAAGTTTTTGAAATTGTTCCCGGTGGGCCCGCAGCCAAATCAGGATTGCTGGCACCTAATGACA
Organism: Cytophagales bacterium; assembly: GCA_046094265.1. Classification (GTDB taxonomy): domain Bacteria; phylum Bacteroidota; class Bacteroidia; order Cytophagales; family Cyclobacteriaceae; genus ELB16-189. Next base: position 4,864 of record JBJTHA010000127.1, on the reverse strand, counting down.
TTATCATTGGCGTTGCCCAAGGCTTAGAAGGAGAGATGGTAGATGTAATTGGATGGCGCATTGATGATGTGGTAAAACTCATCAAAGGCCCCAAAGGCACGCTGGTGCGTTTACAGATATTACCGGCCATCACCAACGCGAAAGGTCCCGCTAAAGATATTTCAATTGTGCGCGAGAAGGTGAAACTTGAAGACCAAGCAGCAAAAAAAAAGGTAATTGAATTCCAGCAAGACGGCCGATTACAAAAGCTGGGGGTAATTACGCTACCAAGTTTTTATATGGACTTTGACGCCTACCAACGTGGCGATTCGGAATACCGAAGCACCTCGCGAGACGTAAGAAAGTTAATCCTAGAAATGAAAGCAGAGGGTATTGATGGCTTGGTAATGGATCTGAGAAATAACGGAGGTGGTTCTTTGATGGAGGCTGTTGAACTAACAGGGTTGTTTATTAAGGAAGGTCCGATTGTTCAAGTTAAAAATTCACTTAACAAAGTAGAGGTGCTGCCCGATGACGAGAAAGAGGTGCTTTACGCTGGCCCGTTAGTTTTGCTCACCAATCGATTCAGTGCATCTGCATCGGAAATTTTTGCGGGTGCTATCCAAGATTACAATCGGGGCGTAGTTTTTGGAGAGAACACCTTCGGAAAGGGAACCGTACAATCCGTGTACGACTTAAAGCGAATCATACCTAATGCAAGCGAACCTTTGGGAGAGCTAAAGTTCACATTTCAAAAATTTTACCGCGTATCAGGCAGCAGTACTCAACATAAAGGTGTAACGCCAGATATTGTGATGCCCAGTGCCTTAGATGCAAGCAAGTATGGTGAAAGTGCGAGTGAAAATGCGCTTCCCTGGGATGTAATCAAGCCAGTGGGATTTCAAAAATCGGGTAACATTTCCGCAAAAACAATTGCACAACTTAACCAGTCTTTTAAGGAAAGAATGAAGTTTGACGCCAATTTGAAAAGGTACACAGCCGATGTGGAACAATTGAAAAAAACACTTTCACAAACAAAGATTTCGTTGAACGAAACGGTGCGAAAACAAGAAATGGACGAGGCAGAGAAAAAGAAATCGAGCACTAAGATGGACACAAAAATATCAGTTAGCGGTGATGGAATGCCCGCGAATACCTTAGAGAAAATGGACGATGAGTTTTTGCGTGAAGGGTTGTTGATTCTTTCTGAATTGCTCACTAAAAGAATAGGTTAGCCCCTTCTTCTATGGGGCTAGCCGTTGTATAGTCCATGCACCGTCAATCAAGTAATACACAATGCGATCGTGTAACCTATTGGGGCGACCCTGCCAAAATTCTATTTCGGAGGCATTTACTTGATAACCACCCCATTGTTTGGGTTTAGGTAAACTTTGCTCCCCACGAAAGCGGTTTTCAATTTCTAGTGCGCGCTGATCCAAAATGCTTCGGTCTTCAATTATGGAGCTTTGCGGAGAAGTCCATGCGCCTACTTGACTGCCGCGTGGCCTTCCCTGAAAATATTTTTCTGCAGTGGCTTCGTGTACCCGGGTGGCTACCCCTTCAATGCGTACCTGCCTTTCAAGCTCGGGCCAGAAAAAAGTGAGTGCGCAAGCCGGATTTGCATCCAACTCTCTTCCTTTCTGGCTTTGTAAATTAGTATAAAAAATAAACTGGTTATCATCAATACCTTTTAACAAAACAATTCTGGCAGATGGGCGCCCGTCTGGCGTAACTGTAGCCAACGTCATGGCATTGGGTTCGTTAACCTGTGCTGCAATGGCTTCCTGCATCCACGTTTCAAACTGTCTCATTGGGTTGGGTAAAACGCCTTTGCTATCCAAACTTTTCAACGAGTATTCTTTGCGGATATCTGCAAGTTCCATGGCAAAATTTTTGAAAAATTACTAAATCCTACGTTTGCTTCTAATCCTTCGGCTTATTTTATTGTGCTTTATTTTCGCCTTGTAAATGGATTACTTCAATTACCAGAACAGGTATCAACCCGAAAAGGGAAGGCTTTTAGCATCTGAACCATACTTGGCTGACCCGAATTTTGAACGAACCATTATTCTACTAACCGAGCATAATGAGGAGGGTACCGTTGGATTTGTACTGAACAAACCGTCAGAATCAAAAATCGGTGATGTGATGCCCGATATTACGAATTTGGATTGTCCAGTTTTTGTAGGAGGCCCTGTGCAGCAGGACACCCTTCATTACATTCATTGTGTAGAGGGCATCAGCAATTCGCTACCCATATTAGATGGTTTTTATTGGGGCGGTAACTTTGAGCAGATATTGTTGTTGATAGAAGCGGGTGGAATAGATGACGGAAACATCAAATTCTTTTTGGGATATAGCGGGTGGTCAGTCGGGCAGTTAGAAGAAGAGTTGAGACTAAATTCATGGATTGTAGGAAACCGTGCATCTCAACAACTAATTTTCGAAACAGAATCCGAGCAGATGTGGAAGAAGTCTTTACAGAGTTTAGGGGGAAGATTCTCGGTGTACTCCAATTACCCCGTTGATCCTTCCATGAATTGATACGATTTTCGTATTTTTGTCTCCCCTAGCGAAAACGTGAAGTAGACTATGACGAATGAAAACGGACTGCCCACGCAGAATGACTTGCTGAACAACAGCGAGGTAATTGAAATTACATTGGCTCAACCTACGGCTGGTACAACGATGAGTGACTTGATTGAAGAGGATAAGCCAATTGATTTCTCTCAATTTACCAAAAAGGAATTCGTTTCATTAATGAAGGACTTGTCACGCGAGGAGGACTTCAAAAAAGTAGACCGTTTGTTGAAGGAAGTGAAGCCACTGTATGATGCTATACGCGATGCTGAAAAACAATCAGCTTTACTTCGATTTTTAGAAGCGGGTGGAATTAAGGATGACTTTGATTACAGAATTGACGAGTTGGATCTACAGTTCGATGCCACGCTGAAGCTTGTTCGTGACCGTAGAAATCTATACTACAAAAATTTAGAGGAAAAGAAAGCTGAAGCACTGCGCACCAAAAATGAATTGTTGGAGAAACTACGTGTGCTGGTAGATGGGGAAGATTCGCCCACCGCTTTTCATCAATTTAAGGACATACAAAAAGAATGGAAGAATTCCGGTCCAGTGCCTGCTAGCCACGCGAAAGAAATTTGGGCCAGCTATAATGCTATTGTCGATCGATTCTATGATCATCGTAATATTTACTTCGAGCTAAAAGAACTTGATAGAAAGAAGAATCTTGAAACAAAGCGCGAGTTGGTAGCAAAGGCTGAGCGTTTGCTCAGTGAGAAATCGATACCCGTGGCTGTGCGCGAGTTAAACGAGCTTCACAATGATTTCAAGCATGTGGGGCCTGTGCCGAAAGATGAACAAGAAGTTTTATGGCAGCAGTTTAAGGGGGCATCAGATAGGGTGTATGCGAAGCGTGATGAGTTTGTGGCCACGCTTCATGCTGAATTATCTAAAAACATGGAAGTGAAACTATTACTTGGCGAACAAGTAGCCGGCTTTGGAACGTTCACATCCGATAAAATTAGAGAGTGGAACCAAAAAACCATCGAGATTCTCGAGCTGCAAAAAAAGTGGGATTCTACTGGCGGGGTGCCTCGCTCGAAGCAAAAAGACGTAAATAAAAAGTTTTGGACTCCCTTTAAGCAATTCTTCTATAACAAGAGTGTGTTTTTCAAAAAGCTAGATGAAGAGCGGAATCAAAACTTAAAGTTGAAGGAAGATATCGTGGCAAAAGCAGTTGCGCTGAAAGACAGCGTGGATTGGGACAACACCAGCAACGAGTTGAAGGCCTTACAGGCACAATGGAAGGAAATCGGGCCTGTTCCTGAAAAGCAGCGAGAAAAAATTTTTGCGCAGTTTAAGCAAGCATGCGATTATTTCTTTCACCAGTTGCGTGGGCTACAATCAAAGGCCAATCAAGAGCAGGCAGAAAATCTTGCCAAAAAGGAGTCGTTGATTGATGAATTGCAGCAATTGTTGGAAACCAAGACAGCAACCTTAGATGCCATACGCACCCTTCAGCTAAGATTTAATGAAATTGGTTTTGTTCCTAAGAAAGATGTTGCTTCTGTGCGTTCGCGCTTTAACGATATGGTATCGATGGTGCTTTCTTCTATTGAGAACTTAAGCATAGAAGACCGCCATAATGCAGCACTAGAAATTCAATTGACTGGTTTGAAAAGCGACCCGCAGGCAGACAGGAAGATCATTTATAAAGAGCAAGCCGTGCGCAAGCAGATTTCGAAGGTAGAAAACGATATTGCTGTGTTAAGGAACAACTTAGCCTTTTTTGAACGCTCAAAGAATGCCGATCAAATGAAAGGGGAATACGGAAAAAAAGTGGAAGAACTGACTGGCCACTTGCAGCATCTGAAGAAACAACTAAAAATGTTGAATCAGATTTGAAGCAGACTTGCAAAACCAGATTCTTGGCGTATTTTTGCCATCTATTTGCCTCCTTAGCTCAGCTGGTAGAGCAACTGACTTGTAATCAGTAGGTCGCTGGTTCGATTCCGGCAGGGGGCTCTTGATAATCAGCCAGTTACATAAAAATGTGACTGGCTTTTTTATTTCCAGCGTGTTTCCAGCGTGTTTTATTTTAGCTCATTATCATTTTAGATTGTTGTTCCACCTATTGCATTACTGATTTTTAATCAAATCGATTTCGACTAGTCTTTCTTATATCCACCAATTGAAAATTTTCTGCCTGCGTCAATGTTTGGGAATGAGCTTAAAATTTCATTATTTAGATTTGAGCCCATCCAAAAGGTTTTTTAACAACCTAGAGGATGGGCTATTTTTTTAGTTTAAGATCGCTTTGGTAGGTATTGACAAAACAAAGGAATTGGATAATGATGCATTATAC
>JBJTHA010000126.1:0-4009 GCA_046094265.1 Cytophagales bacterium | reverse complement strand
TCGGGGGTTCAATTCCCTCCGTCACCACAAGCCCTGATGGAGTACATCAGGGTTTTTATTTGATGGCATTCTTACCTACGTATTACAGAGTGAGCTAAACCTTTCTTACTACAAAGGCTCGACTAAGGATCTAGCGCGGAGGATTCTCGAACACAGCAGCGGTAGGACAATTTCAACAGGTAGATACGCGCCATGGGTATTGGAGTGGTTCGCCCCAAAGTCTACCAAGCAAGAAGCGGTCGCCTTGGAGCTCAAGTTGAAGAACCTTTTAGTGGAAAGAACCATCAACTTTATTAAAAACAGGTATGCTCCGCCTGTTGGTGTTTTTGATGTACAGGTGATACAACGCTGACGGGGCGATCAGCCTTTCAGCGTGCTGACCGCAGCTCAGCATTACCTCCGTAACCACAAGCCCTGATAGATGGAGTATATCAGGGTTTTTTATTTGATGGAATTTTACACGCATATATCTTACAAAGCCAGCGTAACGGAATCTGTATTACATACCGTAGAGGAGTTTGTGTTTTGGAGAGATCAAAAAAAGGACAAAGTCACTATTTTTCCATTCGCCTACTTCGTCAGCGCAATAAACTTTGCTGCGATGTAAGCGGTCGTCCATGCGGCTTGAAAATTAAATCCCCCGGTTTCTCCATCGATGTTCAACACTTCGCCAGCAAAAAAAAGCCTTGGAAATTTTTTGCTTTGCATTGTCTCGGTATCTATTTCTGTCAGGTCAACTCCTCCGCAGGTGACAAATTCATCTTTAAAAGTAGTTTTACCTTTTATGTGAACAGGACATCGAATTAACTGCTCTACCAAACGATTGACTTCTTTGTTGGACGCGTCTCCCCAAATTTTTTCGTGTGGGATTTCACTTTCAGATACCAATTTTTCCCAAAGTCTGGCGGGCAAACCAAACAATGGGTTGCCAACAATTTTTTGTTTGCCGCGCGTGCTTTTGCAATCCTGCAAAAATTGGCGTGTGTTTTCTTCTGTTTCATCTCCCAGCCAATTGACCAGTACTGTGAATTCGTATTGTTTTGTGTGCAGGTATTCGGCAGCCCAGGCAGAAAGTTTAATCACAGCCGGACCGCTCAAACCCCAGTGCGTAATCAATACCGGGCCGCGTTCGTAAAATGCTGAACCGGCAATCTTTACTGTGGCATTGTTTACCGCAATGCCCATTAAATCAGCAAAGCGTTTACTGGTATCATTAAACGTAAACAACGATGGGATGAGCGGTGTAACGGTGTGACCTAGTTGGCGAATAAACTCGTAGGCGTAAGACTGCGGATGGCCACCAATGGCTACCAACACTTGTTTGGCAGGTATTTTCTTAGTGCGAGTATTAATTGTAAAATTAAACGGAGATGGCGTGATAACTTCCACACCTTCATTCAACAGAATTTCAATGTTGAATTTTTGTGTTTCCTTCAAAAAGCAATTGATGATGGTTTGCGAATCGTCTGAACTAGGGAACATGCGACCGTCCTCTTCTGCTTTTAGTTTCACGCCCCGCTGCTCAAACCAAGCAACTGTATCGATGGCCTGAAAACTTCTGAACAGTTTTTTGAGTTGCTTTTGTCCGCGTGGGTAATGCTGCGAGAGGGGCGTGGCCTCGAAACAATGGTGCGTTACGTTGCATCGTCCCCCGCCTGAAATCTTCACCTTCGACAGCAACTTGGGTGATTTCTCAAGAATAACAATTCTTAATTTTGGATTAAGCGCAGCTGCGTTGATCGCCCCGAAAAAGCCGGCAGCTCCGCCCCCAATTACTGCCAAATCGATTGTTTGTTTGTCAGAACTCAACGGCTACTTGGTTGCGCAAAATGTCATCTAATGTGTCGCGCTTGCGGATAAGGTGGGCCTTGCCATTCAACACCAGCACTTCGGCCGGTCTAAACCGCGAATTATAGTTCGATGCCATGGAGTAACCGTATGCGCCAGCATTTTTCAACACGAGCAAATCACCTTCGCGCACTTCGTTCATTTTACGGTCAGCGCCAAAAGTATCAGTCTCGCAAATGTTGCCCACCACTGTGTAGATTTTTTGATCGCCCGTGGGATTAGAGATATTCACAATCTCGTGATAAGCATCATACATCATGGGGCGTATGAGGTGATTAAGCCCTGAGTTCACACCTACAAAAGTTACCGAAGGGGTGATTTTCACCACATTTGCATTTACAAAAAGATAACCCGCCTCACTCACTAAATATTTCCCCGGTTCAATCCACAGTTCAAGTTGCTTGCCGTAGTTGTGATAAAATTCTTTGAAGGCATTGCCGAGCTTCAAACCCAAATCGTAGATGTTGGTCACGTGGTCGCCTTCTTTGTAAGCCACTTTAAACCCGCTTCCGAAGTCAATAAACTTCAGGTTTGGAAAATCGCGTGCCACGCCAAAAAGGATTTCGGCCATCTTCAGAAAAACATCTGTTTCGGTAATCTCTGAGCCCGTATGAATGTGCAATCCGTTCACATTGATTTTATGTTGCTCTACCAACTGCATGATTTGTGGCAGCTGATAAACAGAAATGCCAAATTTTGAGTTGCCGTGACCGGTAGATATCTTATAATTACCCCCGGCCAAAATGTGAGGATTTAACCGAATGCAAACCGGGTAATCGCTGCCGTATTTCTTCCCGAATTTTTCCAACACCGAAAGATTGTCGAGGTTAATGTTCAACCCAAGATCCACACCTTGCACGATTTCAGAAAAATCAACGCAATTGGGCGTGAACATAATTTCATTGGCCGTGAAGCCTGCGCCCAGCGCAATGTGGGCTTCCTGTAGTGAAACTACGTCTACGCCTGCCCCATGCTTTTTCAATAACTTTAAAATGGAAATATTCGTCAACGCTTTGGCTGCATATTTTACCTTTACCGAATTCTCAGAGAAGGCATTCTTTAAATTCTGCAGCTGCTTGATAATACGTTCGCCTTCGTACACATACAGTGGAGTTCCAAATTCTGAGCAGATATCAGCCACCGACAGGCCTTGGATTTGATACTGGTTGTTGACAAAATTCATTTAAGCTAGAATAAGTTTCAAATATACAACGCAGGTTCCATTGTCAGTAACAACGGCATTCTTTGGTTATCTTTGTGGCCTATGAATTTGTTCTTTAGAAAAGCGGGGGAAGGTCGTCCGCTTGTAATTCTACACGGGTTGTTTGGCTCGTCTGATAACTGGTACTCGCTCTCCAAAGTCTTTGCAGAGCAGTTTTCCGTTTACACGGTCGACCAACGTAACCACGGTCAGTCGCCTCACAGCGATGAATTTAATTACAAGATTTTGGCGCAAGACTTAGAAGAGTTTCTGAATCAACAAGGCATTGTCGATCCCATTGTTATCGGCCACTCAATGGGTGGTAAAACGGCCATGAACTTAGCTATTAAGAACCCCAACTCCATTGCGAAACTCATTGTGGTCGACATCGCCCCAAAATCCTATCCCACCCATCACGATCATATTTTAGATGGGCTAACCGCAATTCCGTTGGAAAGTATCCAATCGCGCAACGAGGCTGAAGCAATTCTTGCAGAGTATGTTGATGAAGCCGATGTGCGTCAGTTCCTACTCAAGAATTTATCGCGCAACAGCGAGGGTAAGTTCGTGTGGAAAATTAACCTGCCCGCTATTGAAAAGCACATTGAAGAAATTGGAGCTGGGATGCAATTTGAAGGTAAATATTCAAAACCAACGCTATTCATAAAGGGAGCCAGGTCCAATTATTTCAAACCGGACGATGATGATCATATTCGCTCATATTTTCGGCAAGCAACGCTAGTAACTGTTAACACCGGCCACTGGGTGCAGGCGGAAAACCCAAAAGCTTTTATGGCCGCAGTCAACAACTTTTTGAATTAATCGTGAAGGGTGTTTTGTATTTGATACCAAATGTCATCTCCGAAGGTGGTTCAGATGTTATTCCGGCTTCGGTCAGGTCTGCGCTGCTAACAATTAACAATTTTTTAGCCGAGGACATTCGCACGGCACGCAGATACC
>JBJTHA010000125.1:0-2600 GCA_046094265.1 Cytophagales bacterium | reverse complement strand
TAATTATTGGAATAATAGTAGCTAAGCACTTTATAAACTGTTAGAATAAGATGTTTGGGCACATCTTGTGGGTCTGCCTCAATATCGGCCAGTAAACGCTCATTGTCATCAGGTAGGTGCTTTTCCTTCCCTAGGCGGAGGCTACGCTCTAAACGTGAGATAAAGAACTGAGCGGGGAAGGTATAGGCATTATAATTTACCAAAAGACTCCCTGCGGCATCATTCACTTCTTCGTAATATTTTTCAGCCTGTCGATAAACTTTGTAGTGATTGTAGTATTCCAAATGCAAAAACTCAAACACCAGATTTAAATGGAAGTAAAGCGGATCGAGATTATAAGTATCAAATATTTTTTGAACGTGATTAAAAATATCCTCAATGGATTCGTCCTCAGTTTGCAGGTTGTCGTCTGATTCCACAAACAATTTGTGGAAAATGCCCATGCAACTTTGGTAAATGTACAAACGATGCGACTCATACAGTTTCGCCACGTTTTGCATCTCTTTCATTAGTAACGTTAGCCCAAGTTTTTCGTTTTCATCGCCTGTTAAAAAGTAGTTTCCGTATTTTTTAAAGTATTCAGCCAACAAGTCTTCAGCCTTATCCACTGCCAGCATGTAGGCCACATGGCGGTTGTAAAGTTGCGAGTAGTTAAAGTAATCGGGCGAGTGAGTATTGAGTTTCTTTAACGATTTGTACACCACTGTAAGTTCGCTGGCGAGGTCATAGTCTAACAGTTCCTTTTCCAGTTTTTTTAGTGTAGCGATGGAGATGGTCTTCTTCTTGGTAAACAGCACTTCGTTGAGGTTGGCAACCTTACGTAAAATGTCGGTACGTGGGCTTTCCATTTGCTGCAGCAAGTGCTCTTCAATTTTTTGATTCAGGCGCGAACGCAATGTATAGTAAGCATTGGCATTTACCTCCAACTCCACCATTATTTTGCTGTCAGACAGCAGGCGTTCGCGCAACGCTTTTAGCAGGTAAGCCGACTTTTCAGCATTGCTTTCCATCAGAGAATCATAGATTTCCTTAAAGTCCTTTTCAGAAAGTTGCTTAACAATGTTCTTAAGTTTGGCCATAAAGACAGTTCTACTTTCGAAAAATACGAAAATATTGAGTTCAAGCAATAGCCGTTAATCAAAGTTTTGAACTGCCAAGACTTAGCACCCTGGCAGAGTTGCATTCATAATGGCAGGTACGCGCACTTAAACCCGTGATAAGCTAAGACAAGATTTCCGACTTTTTGCAAGGAACGATTTTTGGCCTCAAAGTCAAAATTTATAAATCATGGATTCATTTTCTCAAATGATTATTGATGCCGTGGCATCGGTGAAAAACAGCGTGGTAAAGATTGATGTGTATCAGCGGGAAAACGGCAAACTGAAACGGGCAGGCTCTGGTTCTGGGTTCATCTTCTCTTCCGATGGTTTGGTTTTTACTAATTGCCATGTGGTTAATAAAGCAGATAAGATCATGGTATCGTTGCTCAACGAAAATGAAATTGAGGCAACACTTGTAGGCAAAGATCCTGATACTGACTTAGCGGTGCTCAAGATTTTTTCTGATGGTTATTCTGTCTCTAAGTTGGGCGATGCTGCCCAGCTACAGATCGGCCAATTTGTGATTGCCATCGGTAATCCGTTGGGCTATCAACACACGGTTACGATTGGCGTGGTAAGTGCCTTGGGCAGAACACTCCGATCTCAAAATGGAATGTTGGTAGATAATGTAATTCAGTCAGATGCAGCGCTAAATCCGGGTAATTCGGGTGGGCCGTTGATTTCTACCGAGGGTGAAGTGGTGGGTGTAAATACCGCTATCATTCAAGGTGCCAACGGATTAAGTTTCTCGGTTGACATTAATACCGCGAAGGAAGTAGCCAGTCAACTTATTCAAAATGGTAGGGTATTCAAAGCATACTTAGGGTTTCAACTACAAGAGGTAGCCTTAAACAGCAAAGTAAAAAGGCACTACCACTTGCCTAATGTGAAAGGGTTGTTTGTTGTAAACATAGAGAAGGACTCGCCTGCATCTCGTTCGCAAATTCAAGAGGGAGACATCATCGTTTCATTTAACAATAAATCCGTTAACTCCTTGCATGAGTTATTCAAAGAGCTTACGCGTAAAGAAATTCTTTCGATGGTTGATGTGTCGGTGGTGCGCCATGCGGATGTATTGAACGTAAGCATTTTTCCGGTACAACGGATTAACTGAAGTGGCAAGCAATGGATTCCGTTATTTTTGCCTGATGGATCGAATTGATACGCGGCATTTATTTAGCAAACTTGACGAGCAACTGATGGTGTTACTCAGGAGTTTGAGTGCGGCAGATTGGAACAAGCCAACGGCAGCCAAGAGATGGCGAGTGAAAGACGTTGCTGCACATTTACTTGATGGCAACCTACGAACACTTTCGATGTTGCGCGATGGGTACACGGGTGTGCAGCCGCGAGATTTGAGTTACGATGGTTTGGTGGCTTACTTAACCGAATTGAATGCTGGTTGGGTGACCGCTTATCAACGGATTAGCCCACCCATTTTAATTCAACAGTTAGAACAGTCGGCTCGCGAATACAATCAATACTTGTCTACTTTAGATC
>JBJTHA010000124.1:0-14535 GCA_046094265.1 Cytophagales bacterium | reverse complement strand
AAACATTTGCATCTTTTTCCCGGCGAGGTTTTGTATAAAAATTGGTGTGGCGGTAGCCAAAAGGATTGTTTTCAGCCGGTTCCCTTCCATCTGCCGCCAACTCCCCTTCTTTCGCGGGGGGCAATCGGAAAAAAAATCGGTAGGCTTGATCCTTAAGGTCGTTATTGACTGCAGCCGTGCGCCATCGGCAATACCCTTGCGCTTGGGCGCGGGTCATGCCTACAACTGGAAAATAACGATATTCCGGAGCCAGGTGGTAAACAAACGATTTCGTAGTATCATATTGGAACCAAACCGTACTATCCAATCGTGATTGCAGGAACTGATTGTGAGCAGAATCTTGCTTCAGGTAGTATTGATATTCCAACCAATGGATGTTGAAAATTTCTGTCTTGTCAATGAATACACTGTCTTTCAGCCAAACCATATTAGGCGGTACGGGTAATTTGGGCGGCATTTGCGCCACGGCATCACTTATGTAAAACACCCACAAAAGTGAAACCAGGAGTCCGCATGCGGACACTGAAAAATTATTGTTGTGCTGTTGATTCGACATTTTCAATTACGGGTTGAGGATTAATGTGCTTCAGAAATTTTTGATGAAGAAACCACATGCACAAAAATGAAACCACTCCGCCTGCAATCACCGCTGCCAAGTACACCCCCGGCTCCACGAAATACTCTGACATGTTTTTCAGCGCATCCTTTTCATCAACAAAGAAGATACTTGAAAACGCGAAAGCATTATTCACAAAATGAATGATCATGCCAGGAATGATGGAATTGGTCTTCCAATAGATCCAGCCAATGACCAAGCCGATGAAAAATGCTCCAAGCCCTTGCGCCAAATTGCCATGGATGATGGCAAACACCAAAGCACTGCTAACAATTGCATGGCTGGGCTTATAGTTCTTCAGGAAACCGTGTAACACCACGCCCCGAAACAGAAGTTCCTCCAGTAAAGGTGCCAAAACCACAATCAAAAAGAGACTAATTACTGGATTTCGGTACATGCTTGAAGTCATTTCTTTCAGCGAGTCGGGGATAGGAAAAAGGGAGACGATGGGGTCGGATACAAAGTGAAAGCTCACCACGGCAATGCAGCCCAATGATATTATCCGCCAATCAACGCGGGTCATGGGGAACGAAAAATCTTTGCGTATGAGCAAAGCACTGGCAATACCTCCCATTAACGACACGGTGTAAACCACGGTAATGGCCAGCATGCTGTTTGCGTTCGTGAAGGGGAATACCAATAATGCAGCCATCACGCCAAACAGTGCTACAATTAGAATCAATCCTAATGTTTGTAGGTAGGTGGGGTAGTGTTTCATCGTTAAAAAGTTCGTCAAAAATAGCAAATGCCATTATCTTGCAACGATGAACTTCTTCTCCCATCAATCCATTTTCTTTACCGTTCTGGATTACCCCATGAGCTACCTCGAGTTTTTTGGGACACTCTCGGGCGCAGTGGCAGTGTGGCTGTCGGCAAAAGAAAATGTTTGGAGTTGGCCTATCGGCCTCATCAATGTAACGTTATTGTTCTTCCTTTTCTTTCAGGTGCAATTGTACCCCGATATGTTCTTGCAGGTTTTCTTTTTCATCACCAACGTGATGGGCTGGTGGCGGTGGACACATCCCGCCCCGGATGAAGAAAACAAGAAACTTGAATTAAAGGTGAGCCGCGTTAGCCAGCAACAATTGTTGCTGTTGTCATCTCTCGGTGCCGTTGGCACCTTACTTTTTGGGTTGTTTGCAGCGCGCTTGCACCAGTGGTGGCCCAGTGTTTTTAGTCAACCAAGTGCATTTCCATTTGCCGATTCATTCGTTACCATTATGAGCATTGTTGCCACCTACTTGATGGTGCAAAAGAAAGTAGAGTGTTGGTTGGTGTGGGTGGCGGTAGATGTGGTGGCTACTATTTTATATTTTTCCAAAGACATTAAGTTGATTGGCCTTGAGTATTTGGTTTTTTGTTTTATTGCTGCTTTTGGTTTTTGGAAGTGGAGAAAAGAGTTTATACACGTCAGACCGCTCTAAGCCGTCTGACGACTAATGGGATGATATGAAACGAGGTCTCGTCATTGGAAAGTTTATGCCCGTGCACAACGGACATTTAGCGCTGATCGGTTTTGCCAAAAGCCAGTGCAACGAGCTCATCGTTTCCATGAGCTACACACTCACTGACCCGATTGACCACAACATAAGATTAGGTTGGTTAAAGCAATTGCTGGCCGATGATCCGACCGTGAAAGTAGAGGAATCGTTAGATGATTTTGATGATGAGTCGGTGCCATTGTTTGAGCGCACCAAGGTTTGGGCACGGTTCATTCAAAAGCGCTTCCCAAAAATTGATTTGGTGATTAGCTCCGAAAGCTATGGCGAGCCGTTCGCCCATCATCTTGGGGTTCCCCACGTGTTGTTTGATTTGCACCGAGCACAAGTACCTGTTTCGGCAACACTCGTTCGCGCGAAGCCGCTCACGTACTGGAACTACATCCCAAAAATCGTTCAACCTTATTTCGTAAAAAAGGTTTGCCTCTACGGCCCCGAAAGCACGGGCAAGTCGGTGATGGCAAAGAAGCTGGCAGACTTGTACCAAACCGAATGGGTACCTGAGGTGGCGCGAGAGATTGTTTCAAGCAATGTTTTCACGGTAGAGGAAATCGTCAAAATAGGTAATGCCCATGTGGCTCGCATGGCTGAGAAGGAAAAAATAGCTAACCGATTTTTGTTCTGCGATACAGACATTATCACCACGCAAATCTACTGCAACTACTACCTGAACACGGTGCCACCTGTTTTGTTCGAATTGGAAAAGCAAGTGCGATTTGATGCGTACTTTTTGTTTGATATCGATGTGCCTTGGGTGGCCGATGGCATGCGCGACCTAAGCCATTTGCGCAAGCAGATGTTTGAGACATTCAAGTCAGAGTTGGAGAGAAGGCCTTTACCTTACACGTTCGTTCAGGGTAATTGGGAGCAAAGGCTTCAAATTGTTCAACAAAAACTCGGAATGTTTAATTAAAAAGTACCGTTACAGCTTTTTCTTTATTTTTGCGCCCGCATTGAAAAAGCCAATTAAAATAGCGAAGCAATACGTAAAGCCACTTTCGTGGGTGGCCATCGCATTTTTTTTGTTGCTGAGTCCGTGTCAACTGTTGAGCAATGCTTCATTTGAAGATACACTTGAGTTGGAAGAATGCTTCCTCACCGCAGATGAGGTAGAGAATTTTTCGGAGTACAAGACGGCTGAGGCGAGCGGTGCGGCTTATCAATCTAGTGAAGGAGAATGGGTGAAGCACGATCAACCGATTCAAATTATCTTTGAAAACCAGCAACCACCTCGCGATTTGCGAGAGCCTTCCTACAAAGTTCCTCGTAACATTTTATTCCGCGTGTTTAGAATCTGATGGATACCTGCATGGGTATCATTTTGTCATCATCAGATTATAACTAAACATGAAAAAAAATTTCTTGGCATTTATTGCCTTGGTAGCCAGCATGTGCTGCCGTAGCCAAGACATGGACTCTACGGAGCACTTGGCTTACAATTGGGACCGGCATTGGCCGCGCAAAGGGAAACTAACCCTGCACGGTTATTTTGATTTTATGTACGCAGCCGCATTCCACGATCCCAACCGAGCAACGTCTGTGGATTTTGGCCGCAGGCAGTTTACCAGCTCGCCTCTTTATTCTGATAAGTTTACCATGCCATATGCGTATGTTGGCTCCACCTACGAAATCAATAAACTCACACTACGCTTGGCGTTGCACATGGGCGATATTGTTGAGTCGCTGTATGCGCAAGAGTTAGAATCCATGCGCATGGTAAGAGAAGCGAGCGTCAACTACCAGTTCACAAATAAGTTTTCGATGGAGGCTGGCATTTTTCCATCGCTTTATGGATTCGAAATATTTTTAAGCAAAGAGAACCTGCACGCAACCCGCGGGTACATCGCTGACTTTGCCCCCGATTATGAGGCAGGTGTTCGCTTCAAATACCAGATCAACGACCAATGGTCAGCTCGGTTAATGTTGCTCAACGGCTGGCAAGAGGTTAAAGACTCCAACGGCAAGAAAGCACTCGGGTTTGTCGGTCAATATGACAACCGCAAGAATACATTCTTCAATCTGGGGATTTACCTGGGCGATGTGCGAGATATTGGTGAACCTTTTTCGCGCCACCGGGTGTACCATAATATATTTTTGAAGCACGTGTGCAACCGATGGACTTTTGTTCCGATGCTAGACTTTGCAGCGCAATTGCAAAGTGACGACAGCAACAAAGAGTTGTGGATGTGGGCGCCTGCCTTTTCCATCCGTTACAAGTTATCTAACGATTGGGGATTAGCATCTAGGTGGGATATGGTGTATGACCCCCAAAACATGATCCCCGAATTGAATGGTAAATTGGTGACGCCAAGCCTGATTAATCCATCCAATAACCCAAACGGCTGGCAGTCGAATAGCGTAACGCTCACGTTAGAGCGAATTCTTTGCGAAAACTTCACCGTTCGTATGGAAAGTCGATATGCATTAAATAAAGATGAGCTATTTTTGGACGACCCCAACAAATTGGTGGATTATGATGGATATGTACTCGTTTCAATGGCCGCAAACTTTTAGCAATGATTGATAAACTGATTGTTTTTAGTGTACGCAACAAGCTCTTCGTTGGCATTTTGGTGTTAGTGCTTATCGGTTGGGGAAGTTTTTCGCTTTCTAAGTTGCCTGTAGACGCGGTGCCAGATGTAACGAGCAACCAAGTGGATGTAATTACCAACAGCCCCAGTTTGGCAGCCTTGGAAATTGAGCGATTCATCACCTCGCCTTTGGAAATGGCAATGTCAAATATTCCAGGTTTGGTAGAGGTGCGTTCGGTTTCAAAATTCGGATTGTCAGTGGTGAAGTTGGTTTTTGATGACGACACCGATGTGTATTGGGCGCGACAACAGGTGTTTGAACGATTGGAGGCAGTAAAGGCAGACATTCCACAAGAGTTGGGCAAGCCGTATATGGGTCCCGTCTCAACCGGCTTAGGCGAAGTTTTTCAGTACATCATCCGGCCCAAAGACCCAAATGATAAGTCTTTTTCGTTAACAGAAATCCGGACGTTGCAAGACTGGTATATCCGCAGGCAACTGCTGGGCATAAAAGGGATTGCAGAAGTGAGCGGATTTGGTGGCTACAAAAAAGAATACCAAGCTACGCTCAAGCTCGAACGCATGCGCGCGTTGGGCATAACCATCGATGAACTGTTTGATGCATTGGCCACTGGCAACAGCAATACTGGCGGTGCATACATCGAAAAAGACAATAAAGCATATACGATCCGCGGCATTGGCTTGGCCGCTTCGCTAGATGAAATCGGAAATACAGTCATCCGCGTTAACAACCGTATACCAATTTTAGTGAAAGATGTGGCCGATGTAGATTTTGGTCATAGCATCCGCTATGGTGCCATTACCGTGAATGGCGAAGGAGAACAAGTAGGTGGCATCATCATGATGGTGAAAGGCGAAAACGGCAGTGCCGTAATCAGGCGCATCAAGGAAAGAATGAAAATCATTCAAGCGCGTTTGCCTGAAGGCTTAATTATTGAACCTTTCATCGACCGCGAAAAAATAGTTTCGAAAGCAATTAAGACTGTAGGCACCAACTTGGTAGAAGGAGCTTTGATTGTGGTGCTGGTGATACTGGCATTTTTGGGTAACTGGCGCGCTAGTTTATTGGCTGCTTCGGTTATTCCACTTTCTATGTTGTTTGCTTTTGGTCTCATGCGGCAGTTTGATGTAGTAGGAAATTTGATGAGCCTTGGTGCGATTGACTTTGGTCTATTGGTCGATCCTTCCATCATTATTGTAGAATCTGTTGTGTTTTATTTGGCTTTCGCCATGACAAAACATACCCGAGAAGAGGGTATGTCGCAGGTAGAGAAAGAAGATGTCATCATTGAGGCTACTCAAAAAGTAAAAAAGTCAGTGGTGTTTGGCGGACTGATTATTCTGATTGTTTATTTCCCCATTCTCACACTATCGGGCATTGAAGGCAAAATGTTTGCCCCGATGGCCAAAACAGTAAGCTTCGCGATTTTGGGAGCTATCATTTTGGCACTCACCTACGTGCCGATGATGAGTTCATTGATCTTAGAGCCGCCCAAATCTGCCGACCACCATGGCTGGTCAGAAGTGGCTGTTCAATTTTTGTATCGATTATATGAACCACTCATTCGATTTGGATTGCGCAGCAGAAATACCATCATCGCGATTGCCGTGGGTATTTTGGTTTCTGGCGTGGTGGCATTTAAGTTTATTGGGGGTGAGTTTATCCCCAAATTGGCCGAAGGTGACTTGGTAATAGAAACCAATTTACCCGTGGGCACTTCCATGACCGAGACCATCGCGCTAAGTAAAAAAATTCAGAAGATGTTGCTTGATGCTTACCCCGATGAGATCGAGCGCATTGTTTCAAAAATCGGAACATCAGAAGTGCCCGTAGATCCCATGCCGATGGAAGCGCAAGAAATTGTGGTGGTATTAACCGATAAAAGCGAATGGAAAAAAGCCCATGACCAAGAAGAATTGGTAGAGCAGATTGCCGTATTGCTTCAGCGTTACCCCGGCATCGTCAACTCTATTCAACAACCCATTGAGAATCGGGTGAATGAATTGATGAGTGGTGCGCGCACTGATGTGGTGGTGAAGCTTTTTGGTTCGAGCCTCGATACCATGGTGGTGAAGGGAAACCAGATTATTAAAATCATCAAGGGAGTAGAGGGTGCAGCCGATGTACAGGAAAACAAGATTTTCGGTTTGCCACAAATCAACATCAAGTACAACCGCACGGCCATGGCTCGCTATGGAATTACGGTGCAACAGGT
This sequence comes from Cytophagales bacterium, assembly GCA_046094265.1. Classification (GTDB taxonomy): domain Bacteria; phylum Bacteroidota; class Bacteroidia; order Cytophagales; family Cyclobacteriaceae; genus ELB16-189. Next base: position 7,652 of record JBJTHA010000124.1, on the reverse strand, counting down.
AAACCGCGCGGTGCTCACCGCTTTTGCAGGTGCGCGTGCGGGAACCGTGTTTGAAAATGACAAACGCTTCGACCTCACACTTCGCCTTTCACCGGAAGATCGGGCAAAAGCAGAAAGTATAGGCTCGTTAATTATTACTGATAAAGAAGGTGACCCCATTCCACTCAAAGAATTGGCAGACATCAACGAGGAGATTGGCCCTTCTGAGATTGGACATGAAAACTTGCAACGTAGAATGAACATCGGCTTTAATGTGCGTGGCCGCGATTTGGAATCGGTTGTCAACGATGCCATGAAACAAATTAATGCACAGGTCAATTTGCCAGCAGGCTACACCGTTGATTTTGGAGGAGAGTTTGAAAATTTCCGCAGGGCAAAAGCGCGGCTAGCCGTGGTAGTGCCCATTTCGTTGCTGATTATCTTCGGGCTATTGTTTGCCACCTTTGGCACTGTAAAAGATAGTTTGCTGATTTATTCGGTGGTTCCATTGTCGGCAGTGGGCGGTGTATTTTCGTTGCTTATTCGTGGAATGAACTTCAGTATTTCCGCGGGGGTTGGCTTCATTGCCTTGTTCGGTATTGCAGTGCTAAATGGTATTTTGATCATCAGCCGTTTTAATGAGTTGGAACAAGAGGGAATGACAGATGTGAATGAGCGCGTGCTGCAAGGCTTGAAAGATCGCTTCCGCCCTATCTTAATGACCTCGGCCGTGGCCGCACTCGGGTTCTTGCCCATGGCGCTTTCTACCAGCGCGGGAGCCGAGGTGCAGAAGCCGCTGGCCACCGTGGTGATTGGTGGATTATTTACCGCTACAATATTAACATTGTTAATTTTGCCGGTGATCTACACCTTCTTTGTAAAGAAACCCAAAATGCCAAACACGAGATTCATCGCTACATCGGTTGTTATGTTCATGTTGCTGGCTGGGGCCGCATCGGCTCAACAACATCAACTCATTCCGCTAGACACTGCCATCGCAGTTGCCTTGAAGAAAAATCCGGAGATGACGCTGGCGCAGCAGCGCATCGATCAACAAATTTCGCTCAAGCCGGCAACTTTTAATTTGCCAACACCTGATTTGGTTTTTGAAGCGCCCACTGGTCAGGATTTGAGGCCAGGGGTGTTACAAGTAATCGATTACCCAGGTGTGTACACGGCACAAGGCAGAAGTCAGCGCTCTCGCATTCGCCTAACCGAAACCGAAAAGGATATCACTATCAATAACCTGAAATTTCGCTTGCGCACGGCCTACAATCAGTTGCAATTCTTGGTGGCGCGCACACGCTTGCTGCAAAGTCAAGATTCGGTTTATGATGACTTGCTCAAGGTGAATGAGATTCGATACCGTGTTGGTCAAATTTCGTCACTCGAAAAGATAAACGGTGAGTCGCAATACAAGCGTATTCAATACACGTTAAAGGTTTCGCGCAACGAGCTTCGAAATGCCAAGTACCAGTTCAATTTGCTAATGGGTCGCCCCAACGACACCACCTATATCCCAGCGGAAGCGTTGAAGAAAAGCAGCTATCAATTTGAGTTTACACCAGTAGATACTTCTTACATTTCAAACAACCCGTTGCTCGATTACAGCTTTCGCAACGTAGCACTTAACAGAAATTTATTGAAGGTGGAGCGAAGGAGACGGCTACCGGGTCCGGTACTAGGATACTTGAATCAAGGCACACCCGACACAGGGCTGGAGCCGCGGCTTCGGTTGGGTATTACACTACCTGTGTGGCAGTGGGTTTTTCAAGCGAACGTTAATGCGGCAAAAAAAGGAATCCAGATCGCGCAGACACAACAGCAGCTTACGGCTTATCAGTTGAACACGGAATATGCGCGCGCGCAAGCAGATTTTAGGCAGTTTAGAGATAACGTGACTTACTTTGAAACGGTGGGTTTAGCCGAGGCGGCAGAAATTCTTCGCAATGCGCGCGAAAGTTTCCGTTTAGGAAGCATCACCTACTATCAGTACCTGCAAAACCTCGAGTTGTCATATACCATTCGGCAGAATTACCTCGAAACATTAAAAAATTATAACCAAGCTGTTATCAACCTAATTTATTTGAAAGGTGAGTAACAAATCAATTAACCTTATTATGAAGAATTTCTTTTTGGCTTTGCCAATACTTTTTTTATTCGGATGTGGTGGAAACAAGCCCACTACCATAGCGACTGAAGAAAACACCACCACAGTTGAGATCCCCGACAGTTCACTCGTATTGATGGACGTGCAATTAACGCCACCGGAAATAAAGCAGGTAGAGTCGAGCATTTACCTTTCCGGCAAGGTAATGGCCATGCCTAATTTTCGTGCATCGGTAAGCACCGATATTTCGGGTAAAGTGGAAAACATAATGGTACGTGAGGGAACTTACGTGAAGAGAGGTCAGGCATTGATGACCCTCCGTAGCATGGATGTAATTGAAATGCAAAACCAATTCTTTGAAGCCAAGGCGCAACGCGATTTTTTGCAGTTAGAGTACAAACGACAAGAAGAGCTAATCAAAAATAACATTGGCGCATTGGTTGATTTTCAAACAACAGAATCAAAGTTGCGAGCGGCCGAGAGCAAAGTGAATGCCTTAGAAGCAAAGCTGATGTTGTTGGGTTTCTCTAGAGAGTTTATCAACAACCCGCAAGTGGCCACCAATGTATCAATTGTTGCCCCGATTGATGGTTATGTGTTTAAACTACCCGTGCAGATAGGGATGCTTGCAACTACAGATGAGACACTGGCGGAAATTGTCAACAATAAAGAGTTAATGGCCGATGTTTTTGTGTACGACAAAGATTTAGATAACATCACCGAAGGACAGTCGGTAGAGATTGATTTTATCACGCATAGTTACCCATCGGTGATTGGCACCGTGGCCCACATTTCACGCGCTATTGATCCAGCTACCAAAGCCGTAACCGTGCACGTAAAGTTTAGCGCACCGCCCAACAAATTGGTTTTGCCTGATATGAGTGTACGCTGCGTGGTGTTGAAAAAGGAAAGCCTTACACCCAAACTCACGGTACCGTTGGCATCTATCCTACATGAAGAAGATCATCATTTTGTTTACCTCACATTTCCCGACCAAAACAAGAACCGCGAAACAACCCTCCAAAAATACAGGGTAAACTTGGGGAACCAGAACGAAAAGTTTGTACAAATCGCTTTTGCCAACGAACCCACAGGTGAGTATCGCATCGTTACCAAAAATGTGATGATCGTAGAAAACGAGCGCAAAAAGAAAAGCGGGATGGTTTTTGAATAGTTGCTACATGCTGCTCTTCGCGATTTGTTATTCTGAACGAGAGGTAGCGCTGACATTTCAATCCTTTCATGTAAGTTCGACATTATAAAATGCCGGGCAGCGTTGGTTCAGGGCAATTGAGTAAATTTGCCTTTTCTATGCCCGACATTATTCAGCTGCTTCCTGATTCCATCGCCAACCAAATTGCCGCGGGCGAGGTGGTGCAGCGTCCGGCATCGGCTGTAAAAGAGTTGATCGAGAACAGCATCGATGCGGGGGCAAAGCAAATCCGATTAATTGTAAAAGAAGCGGGCAAAACGTTGATCCAAGTTATTGATGATGGCGCAGGCATGAGCGAGACAGATGCGCGGATGAGTTTGGAACGCCACGCCACGTCAAAAATCCGTAAAGCAGAAGATTTATTTCAGTTGCGAACGATGGGCTTCCGGGGTGAAGCATTGGCGTCAATCGCAGCGGTATCGCAGTTTGAAATGAGGACGCGGCTCGCAGAAAAAGAGTTGGGTACGCTGCTGGTAGTTGAAGGGTCGGAAGTAAAAAGGCAAGAACCGGCCGCTTGTGAAAAAGGCACGAGCATTAGCGTAAAGAACTTATTTTTCAACATTCCCGCCCGCAGAAATTTTTTGAAGTCGAATGCTGTGGAGATGCGCCACATTATCGATGAGTTTTTTCGATTGGCATTGGCCAACTCCGGCTTGGCACTTTCGTTGGCGCAAGGAGATGAGATCGTGTACGACCTTGCCCCGGCCAAATTGAGCCAGCGCATTGTTGCATTGTTCGGAAAGGGCTACCAGCAGCAGTTGGCGCCTAGCCAAGAAGAAACTTCACTGGTGAAAATCACGGGGTATGTAGGCCGGCCTGAGTTGGCCAAAAAAACGCGTGGTGAGCAATTCTTCTTTGTCAACAATCGCTACATCAAAAACAACTATTTGCACCATGCCGTGGCGAGTGCCTACGAGGGCTTGTTGCCCGAAAATAGTTTTCCCTTTTATGTTTTGATGTTAGAAATGGATCCGAAACACCTGGATGTAAACGTGCATCCTACTAAAACGGAAATTAAGTTTGACGATGAACGGGCGGTGTATGCAGTGGTGTGGTCGGCCGTGAAACAAGCATTAGGTGCACACAACTTGGCGCCTGCCATTGATTTTCATGCAGACGTAAACCTTACCAACAAACTCTCCAGTCACTCACTTACAAACGAACAATATTTTGAAGAACAATTTTCCACGTCACTGCATCGATCAAACCTAAAAAATTGGGAGAAGATGTTTGACGATGACAGCAACTCTCGGCTCTTTTCTCAGCCAGCCAAGCAAACCGAAGTAATTTTCGAAAGCACGATCAACAAACCGATAGAAGCACGAACAACTGTTGTGCAAGAAGATGGTATATTTCAATTCCAGCAAAAATATGTAGTCCGTGCAGGTCGCCATGGGTTAATGATCATCGACCAACAAGCAGCACACGAGCGGATATTATTTGAAAAGTATTTGTTGCAGCTACGATCAAAGCCGGGCAATAGTCAGCAAAGTTTATTTCCGCAAACGGTGGTATTAACGGCAGCCGACTTTGCGTTGGTGATGGAAATGGAAAAAGAGATTGTGGCGTTGGGGTTTCGATTTGAAGTTTTCGGAAAAAACACCCTTTTGGTTTCTGGCTTGCCGGCAGATGTAAAGATGGGTGAGAAAGAATTGTTTGAAGGATTAGTAGAGCAGTTTAAGAAGAGCCAGGCGGAATTGGAGTTGCCCTTGCAAGAGGGTTTAGCCCGCGCGATGGCCAAACGCACGGGGTTGCGCTGCGGGCAGAAACTGATGGTGGAGGAGATGGAAGTGTTAGCTCAGAGTTTAATGGCTTGCAACATTCCAAATTTTTCTCCCGAAGGCAACCCAACATTTTTCACCCTGAATACGTCTAAGATAGAAAGTTACTTTAACCGATAGGTAAATAGCATATGTTCAATATCACGCCACTTGTTCGAACCATAATTATCATCAACGTTGTTGTATTCCTGGCGCAAAACTTGTTGAGCCAATTATACATAACACAATTTCTTTCGTTGTGGGATTTTCGTTCGGGGCTTTTTCGTCCGTATCAGATATTTACCTACATGTTCGCCCACGGTAGTTTCATGCACATTTTTTTCAACATGCTGGCGTTTGCCTCGTTTGCACCTATTTTGGAATCGTACTGGGGCGAAAAGAAATTTTTGGCATTCTACATTGTTACGGGCATTGGTGCGGGACTGATCTATGCAGTTTTCAATTATTTCTTTCCGGGCAATGCAGGCTACATGTTGGGTGCTTCTGGTGCGTTGTATGGCATCTTAATGGCATTTGGTTTACAGTTTCCGAATCTCGAGTTGATGTTGTTATTCCCGCCCATACCCATCAAAGCAAAGTACATGGTATTTGTTATGGGCTTTATCACGTACGCAATGGATAGGTCGGGTACAGTGGCGCACCTGGCGCACTTTGGCGGGGCGTTTGTAGCTTATTTGATTATGAGCTATTGGCGCAGCCAAGGAAGATAGAAATCAATTATTTTTGCAATAAGCTGAACACCAACCTGTGCTAAACGAATTCAAAGACGCCTTCCGCAAACCCAATAACGCCCACGTGCAGTTGATCATCATCAACGTAGTGGTGTTTTTGGTTTTAGGTGTCTTGTTCGTGGTACTTACCGCTTCTCAAAATGGCGAACTGTTTCGTGCAATTCACAACCAGTTTTCAATTCCGGCACCATTTTTAGAGTTTGTACGCAAGCCGTGGACGATGATTACCTATGCTTTTGTTCATGATTTATCGGGCGTCTTCCATATTCTTTTTAACATGCTGGCCTTGTATTGGTTCGGAAAACTGTTTGTTGAATATCTCGGCAGCGATAAGTTGGTGGCGGTATACGTTTTGGGTGCGTTAGCTGGGGCACTATTCTATCTGCTCGTATACAACTTTATTCCGTTTTATAAGGGCATGACACCTGCCGATGGTATGGTAGGTGCCTCAGCTGCGATTTATGCAGTGATGGTTGGCATTGCTACTTTGTTGCCAGACTATACTCTCTTCCTGTTGTTTTTTGGGCCTGTAAGAATCAAGTACATTGTATTAGTGTATATCGTGATTTCTTTTTTGGGCTCCGTGGGAAGCAATGCAGGTGGAAATGTTGCACACTTGGGTGGCGCATTGATGGGTTTTATCTACACCAAACAGCTGCAAGCAGGTATTAACTGGGGCAGTTGGATTACGTCTTTGTTAGATGGTGTAAAGTCTGTGTTTGCCTCAAAACCAAAAGTAAAGGTCACTTACCGCAAAGAGGAAACACGTCAGCAAAAAAAGATGCGCCAAAATTCACCCGTGCCACGCAAGATGAAATTGATGTGATTCTGGACAAGATTTCGGAGCGCGGTTACGAGAGCCTGTCAAAAGAAGAAAAAGAGAAACTCTTCAACGCGAGTAAGAAGTAATCACCCGATCATCTTGGCAATTGCAAAGGCCGCTGCTGCTGCCGCTGCTCCAATCAATGTCACGCGCAATGTACCTTTTAGCAATGGTTGACCGGTGAGTTTACTTTTCACCAACCCAAAAGCAATCAAGCAAAGAAGGGTGATAATGGATGAATACAGCAAACCATCTTCTGCTGAGTTTGTAAAGAAATAAGCGCTTAACGGAATCAATCCACCTACCACATAGCTCAAGGCAATGATGAAAGCACTTTGCATAGCGCGGTTTTTATCTGGTTTTTCTAAACCCAGTTCAAAGCGCATCATAAAATCCACCCACTCCTTGGGCCGCTTGGCCATTTCGCGCGCTATTTTTTCTTGCAGCTCTTCGCTGATGCCGTACTTCTCAAAAATCTCTTTGGTTTCCTTTATCTCAACTTCGTGCTTGTGCACAATCTCATCGTACTCGCGCTTTTCTTCCGATTCGTAGTGTTCAATCTCCGTGCGCCCTGCCAGGTAGCCGCCCAATCCCATGGCAATGGAGCCTGCTGCAATTTCGGCTAAGCCTGCTGTGATAACGATTTGTGTTGAATTGGGCTCTGAACTGAGCGCACCGCTTAAGCCTGCGGCCAAAGCAAACGGCACAGTAAGCCCATCGCTCATGCCAATTACAAAATCACGTACTTTTTCTGAACTCTCAAAATGTTCTTCCATGGCTCGAAGGTCGGAAATGTAAACTAGAATTTAGAATTTAATGGAATTCAAAAAAAATTAAACAAGCGTACTTCAGAAATCAATCTTTCTTAAATTAACACTATTGTCCGACTAAAATTTTAAAAGGGCGCCCTTTTTAAGGTCGCCCTTTCTGGTTACGTTTAGTTACCACACTTCACATAGCCATGAATAAAGGTAAAAAATTTGTCGGACAGCCGATTCTTTCTCAAATACTTTCT
>JBJTHA010000123.1:0-4194 GCA_046094265.1 Cytophagales bacterium | reverse complement strand
ATCTAGCTAAAAATCAGAAATCTTACATCAGAAATCTTAAACCTCATCCATGCCCAAAGTACTATTGATTGAAGATGAAGCCAGTATCCGCGCAGTGCTCAAAGACATCCTCAAAGACCAAAAAGAATTGAACCTCACCATCGAAGAGGCCAAGGACGGTGCTGAAGGTCTGGCCAAGTTGGAGGCCGATGCTTTCGACCTCGCCCTCTGCGACATCAAGATGCCGAAGTTGGATGGAATGGAGGTGTTAAAGGCAGCCAAAGAAAAAGGTATCCCCACCACTTTTGTAATGATTTCTGCCCACGGCACCACCGAACTGGCAGTGGACGCCACCAAAATGGGTGCCTACGACTTTCTTCAAAAGCCACCCGACCTCAACCGGCTGTTGATTACCGTGCGCAACGCGTTGGATAAGAACAACCTAGTGAAGGAGGCACGATCGCTAAAAAAGAAGGTATCGCAGAAGTATGAAATGATTGGCAACTCTCCGGCACTTAGCGAAATCAAATCGGTGATTGAAAAGGTGGCGCCAACGGACGCCCGCGTATTGATCACCGGTCCCAACGGGTCGGGCAAAGAATTGGTGGCGCGCCAACTGCACGAGAAAAGCAATCGAGCAAAGTTCGAATTTGTCGAAGTGAATTGCGCGGCCATTCCATCTGAGCTGATCGAGAGCGAATTGTTTGGCCACGAAAAAGGATCGTTTACATCTGCCATCAAGCAACGCATCGGCAAGTTTGAGCAAGCTGAGAATGGTACCCTGTTTTTAGATGAGATTGGCGACATGAGCCTTTCGGCACAGGCCAAAGTGCTGCGGGCGCTGCAAGAAAACAAAATCACGCGCGTAGGTGGCGAGCGCGACATACCCGTGCACGTGCGGGTGATTGCGGCCACCAACAAAGACCTGAAAAAAGAAATCGCTGAGAACCGCTTTCGCGAAGACTTGTATCACCGACTGTCTGTGATCGTGATCAAGGTGCCTTCATTGAACGACCGCAAGGACGATATACCAGAGTTGGTGGAGAAATTTCTCACCGATGTAAGTACGGAAAATGGGTGGAAGATGAAGGAAATTGACCCAAAGGGACTCAAAGCACTGCAATCCTACAATTGGACTGGAAATATTCGCGAATTAAGAAATATGGTGGAGCGATTGGCCATCATGAGCGATTCCATCATAGGCCAAAAGGATGTAGAAAAATACCTTTAGGACTAGATCCTGTGGGTATCGGTTTTCTTCACTTCTTTCTTGCTGTAAGTAGGGCAAGTGTACTGGCTGCAAGCTGTTAAGAAGCTAACCAAGAGTAAGAAAGCTAGGATTTTTTTCATAGTGGTGTTTTTGACAGTTTCAAAAGTATTAATCTTTTCTTTCTAAACAAATGCAAACTACACAAAAGTGCAGTTTAGCGACAATATTTGCTATTCAACCAGCAAATTGCACCCTCTAACATCGCTGTTGTCCATCTGGCCAAGTACCTCAAAGTAACCGTTTTGTCTGCATTTCAACCTGCTTCACGACACGATGCGAAAAAACAGTTAACAAAAAATTGATCTCAAGATTTGCTATTTTTTCGCTAAGCTGATAGTTTTGAATCAAATAAACCCCGAGTGGTATGAAAAAAAAACTAGAATTCTCAGTTTTTAATTGTGCTGTGATTCTCATGCTGGTAATTGGATGTAATAAAGAGCAGCCAGTAAATTCATTGTCTCAAGAACTTAAATTCTCCGCGCCTCGAGCAGGAACGCCAACAACTTTCCCGAAACTGATATCTTCTAGTGGTGAAAAGGGGGGGAGAATTTCAGCTGTGCCAATTGGCAGTCAATTGTTTGCCTTCGCAGGTAGTAATTTGTTCAGAATACATACTGATGATCGTTCTTATTCGGTTATTGGTGTTGATTGGAATGGAACCGAGGCTGCAACGATTATGAGCGGCTATCTGTTTGCTGTACAAGGTGGCCACCTATGGCGATGCGATTTGAGTTCCACAAACTGTGTAGACCTGGGTGCAGCTTGGGGGGGAACATCCTCGTTAACAAATGATGGTTCATTCTTGTATGGCATCCAAGGCGGAAGAATTTGGAAAGTGAACTTTAATGGTGGGTGGGCACAACTAGGAAACGGCTCGTGGAGAGCTGGCTGGATTGCTTGTAACCGATCCACAAATCCGCCAAGCCTGTTGGTGACACAACCCGATGGTTTCTGGTGGCAGGTGAATACGTCAAATGGGAGTTGGGTTAACAGGTTTGGGAATGACGTGTGGCCTTATGTATTTCCTGATCCTCCATCCGCAACCCTGCTAGGACAACCTGGGATGTTTGCAGTATCTCTCTTTAACCAGAGGCCTATAGTTGCAAAACGGGTTCCGCCTTCAAGTATTGGCGCAAATGACTACATCGCTCCAGGTGACCTAACTAGCTATTCGACTGCAAGAGATATTGCTTGGACTTCCTATGGGAATACGTCAAAAAGTATATGGGTTTTAAATGGTGATCAGATTTTTCAGTTAACGGCAAATATTAATGCTTTTAATTATTTCCCTATGGGAGCAACTATTACTGGACTCTCAGGTGTTTATCAGATTGTTTCCCAGCAGTCTAGATAACGGCAACTTTAAGTATTGTAGTCATGAGCGTATACCCGCTCATGGCTTTCTCTTTACAGCGATTCTATTCTTTTGCTAAATCAGCAGATTACACCCTCTAGCATCGCTGTTGTCCATTCTACCAAGAACTTCAAAATAGTTGTTTTGGGTCATCCTCCCTAAATCTTGAGTTTGAACAAAAGCACAAGAATGGGCATTTGCCAAGTCAATTACAGAAATAAGGCCTGTTTTTCCATCAGCAATTGGTGAAAAGGGATCGTTCAGGTCACGCATTTGAATTTTTAGGGTGGCTGGGCATTGGAAAACACCCTCACCCGATGAATAAGCCTGTGATAGCAACTCGGTCATTCCATACTCAGAATGGATGGCTGTCACATTGAATCTGCGGCACAAAAAGTCATGAAGCTCTTCCCGCACCCATTCCTTTCTTCGGCCCTTCATCCCGCCTGTTTCCATCACCATGCAATGGCTCCAATCAACCGATTGTTTTTCTGCCAAATCCAGCAAGGCAAAAGATACGCCCCAAATCAAAGTTTTGCGCTCGTCATGTCGCAGCTCCGCTACTTTGGCCAATAAGTCATTTTGGTTATAGAGGTAAAATCCAGAGTGGGGCGAGCCAGATTGTTGAATAAACCAATCAATCATGGCAATTAGCGATGAGCCTTGCCGCTCAAGATAAGAGGGCAACAGCGCCAGTAAGTGGTATTGGCGAAGGGGCCCATAAAACTGTTCAAAAAGATGCTGGGCGTGCTGCAAATAAAAATCATTGCTTTTCACCAAATGACGACTGGTGGCTGTGCCCGTGGTGCCACTACTGGTAAAAATCACTTCCGGCTGCCACTCTCCCGTTTGCACCTGATGAGTCTTAAAAAAGCCAATGGGCAAAAAAGGAATTTGCCCGATTGATGTTATCTTTGTTGCATCAATTCCCAAATGATGCAAGTAGCTAGTATACACCGTGTTCTCAGTTGCTTGTACCTTGAATAAACGTAAAGCAATATCTTCGAAGTTGCTGTCGTTAAATGAAGGGAAACTTTTATACTGTAGCACGTTGAATTTGTAAACTTATTCAAAGGTAAAAAATGAGGTCGATTGTTGTTTCAGTATTGGTCTGCGGTTTGATTTTGGCATTGGACGGCTGCTTTACTGCGCCTACATACCCGATTGTGCCTAAGATTTCATTTAACAAACTTGCTTTTGAAAGAGAAGGTTCTTTTGGAACGTTGGTTCTAACGCTCGATTTTACAGATGGCGATGGCGATTTAGGCATTGATGACAGCTTCCAAACTGACACCGCATTTGTTCAGCAATATTATCTTTTACGGCCGAACCAAGACTTCTCCAATGTCTCAAGTAAGTTGTTCCCATACGTATCAAATGTTGAGTATAGAAATCTCTCAAGGTTGCTTTTGGTGAATTATGGGTATGTTCAAAAAAATCCAAGTTTTGGCGTACCAAAAGATTATAAGATTAACTTAACAAACTCATCGAGTTTTCCTGGATTGAACATCAAAAAAACTTCCTTGAGGCGACAATCAAGGTTTCCTCTCCTAGTCCAAATCCTCGCTCGCCTCGCCCTCAACGCCAACGC
>JBJTHA010000122.1:0-7164 GCA_046094265.1 Cytophagales bacterium | reverse complement strand
CGTTAGCACCTTGCAAAGAAGGCTCTGCCAATGCTCTCACCGCTTTTAGCGAATCCGTGTTGACGTAGCCACGGAAATCATCTTCAAGTGTGCTCAAATCTTCTACTTTAAAGAGCCTGTCGTACAAACGTACTTCAATCGGCAAAGCTGTGGCCGCATTGACCCAATGGATTACTCCCTTCACATATACCCCAGAAGTATCTTGTCCGCTTTTGCTTTCTGGAATATATGTGCAACGCAATTCGGTTACATTACCTTCATTGTCTTTTATTACCGCTTCACATTTAATGATGTAAGCACTTTTCAAACGCACCATTTGGCCAGGCGCTAACCGGAAATATTTCTTTGGAGGGGCTTCCATAAAATCTTCACGTTCGATGTAGATGGTATTGCTGAACGGCATTTGACGAGTGCCACTATCTTCCCGCTCCGGGTTGTTTTCGCTGGGCAATAGTTCTTGTTGAGTCGCCTCATAGTTGGTGATCACCACCTTGAGTGGATCGAATACCACCATCCTACGCTGCGAAATTTTATTCAGGTGTTCGCGTACGCAAAATTCCAACAAACCAATATCAATTAGGTTTTCGCGTTTGGCCACCCCAATACGGTCGCAAAAGTCGCGGATGGCTTCGGGTGTGTAACCTCGCCTGCGCACGCCACTCAGTGTGGGCATACGCGGGTCATCCCACCCACTTACATGTTCTTCGTTCACCAATTGCAGCAACTTGCGCTTGCTCATCATAGTGTACGTCATGTTAAGGCGCGCAAACTCATATTGTTTAGAAGGGTAAATCTCTAGGTTGTTAATGCACCAGTTGTATAGCTCGCGGTGCGGCACAAACTCCAGCGTGCAAATGCTGTGCGTTACCTTTTCGATAGAGTCGCTTTGGCCGTGGGCGAAGTCATACATCGGGTAGATGCACCACTCGTCACCCGTGCGGTGGTGGTGCGCATGTTTGATGCGGTACAATACGGGATCGCGCATCAGCATATTAATGTGCGCCATGTCAATTTTGGCGCGTAGTACTTTCTCTCCGTCTTTGTAAATGCCCGCTTTCATGTCCTGAAATAGTTTCAGGTTCTCTTCAATGCTGCGGTTGCGGTAAGGTGAGTGGCTTCCCGGTGTGGTAGGCGTACCTTTCTGAGCGGCCATTTCCTCGCTGGTGCTATCGTCTACGTAAGCGAGTCCTTTGCGGATGAGCAGCACTGCAAAATCGTATAGATGATGGAAGTAGTCAGAAGCGTAGAGTTCATTTTTCCAGTTGAAGCCCAGCCAGAGCACATCGTCTTTGATGCTTTCCACGTACTCGGTTTCTTCGGTTACTGGGTTGGTGTCGTCAAAGCGCAGGTTGGTGTAGCCACCGTATTTCAGGCTCAACCCAAAGTTGAGGCAAATGCTTTTGGCGTGGCCGAGATGCAGGTAACCGTTTGGCTCTGGCGGAAAGCGGGTAACTATTGACTGATGTTTGCCCGATTGCAAATCAGCTTCTATAATTTCTTCAATAAAGTTCAAGCTCTTTTCTTCGGCCATAAGGAATTAAAAGGCCAAAGGTAATGGCGATTTTAGAGAGAGAAAAATCTGAAAGAATTAAATCGCCTGATTCGCGTTGCCATAATCTTGAAAACCACGCATAATTTCTATTTTTATTTTGTCGCCTCTCTTTTTGGGTTGAGCTGACATCAGATATTCAACACTTCTTTAATCCACTGGATGCACTCTACTTCGTCCACAATCGACCACGAATGCGTATGTTTCATGCCGTTGCTGCGGTAGCCCTTTCGGTCGGAGTGGACGAATGCAGCTTTGTCGTTTCCCATTAACAACAGGCGGTTGATCAGCTCAGAAGAGCACAACGCATTATTGTCGTACAAACTTCGTCTGCGATTTTGTAGTTGCCACACTACATCCATATCGTGGTAAACCCGCACTGCGGTGTTCTTTAGAAATCGTTCGTTGCCGGGTTCGTTGCTGGCTGCGTAAAAAGGTGAGTTTGCAATATAGTTTTTGAGGTTAGTGGCGGGTGTGCCGCCAAGTTCTTTTTCCATTATTGGCTGCACAAAGTTTGCCTCATTTACACCTGCCTCAGAAAAGTTCTTGGCGCGCTCTCGGTCAAAGTACCCAAATAAATTTATAATGTCAACGGGCGAATCGACCGCAAATACTGCTTTAGGTTCAATCGGAAAATCACCTGGCCTCTCCATACATTTTTCTACATACCGCAAGGCAATGGTACCACCTGCTGAGAAACCACCTACTACCATTTTTTTATTGTCCAGCCGAAAGCGTTTGATGGAATCTGTTAGCGCTCGATTGATAGCGGAAAGGGTGGGCTCATCGGCATATATCTTTGCTCCGATGGGGATTACCAACGTCATCAAATTGTTGGTAAAGGCCGTGTTGTGCAACTTTGTTTCCGGCAGAACCATTTCGGGCGTTTCGGCATATCCCGGAAAAAGCACTAACACGCCTTTGACTTCGTCTTGAGGCGGAATCGCAAAATAATAACCACGCTCAGCATCATTTTTGTCGAGCACAATTTTTTGGTAATTCTGGGCGGTGGCAATAGACGCCAACACTAATCCAGACAATAGTGCGAGGTATTTTTTCATCGTTTACTAGCGGGTTATTTGCGAACAGCTTTCACTTCAGATGGTGTTACCGCTTCCCCTTTGTTGCCAAACGAATTGCGGACGTAGTTGAGTACATCGCTCACTTCTTGGTCGGTGAGGTCGAACCCCGACATGTCTCCGTTGTAGGTCTTGCCGTTTACTTTTATTTCGCCCGTCACGCCTTTGAGTACTTGTACAATTGAGCGCTTTTTGTCGGCCATCAAGTAATCTGATTTCGCAACTGGCGGATAGACATCTTCCAGACCTTCGCCTTTCTCCATGTGGCACGAGACACAATAATTGGTGTACACTTCTTTGCCGCGGGTGATGCTCGACTTTAAATCAAAAGCGGCAGGTTTTTGAAAGGAGAATAAAGAATAACCTAAGATCAAAAAAGCAGTTACGTGAAATATTTTCATATCATTTTTAGTTTATTGGCAGAGAACGAAATCGGATTTTCTTATCATCGATACTAATAACAGAATGTGATTTAAGTTCAATCGAGTAATCATCAAACAGTTTTTTTAACCTATGGATATGATTTAGCGCTGTTTGACATTCTAATCGGAATATGATAGTGGTTGGTGAACTGTCTTTCGATTCGAATAGCAGATGTCCAAAGTCAAGGTCGCACGTAAGCAATATTCTATCCTCTTCCTTAGCCTTCTTCAAAATCAAATTATCGGGCAGCTTGTGAAGTCGCTCTTCTCTTAAGTGCGTTGCGCTACAGCCCATTTCTCTCAGCCAGTAAACCGTCACCATAGAGATTCCCATATCCGCCAGAAACCGCATCTTCTACGTAAATGCAACTTGCCGTTCTTTTGCTAACCAAGATGCATAACGAAGACATTCATGTATATCTTCTTCTTCTATGTCGGGATACTGTTCCAATATTTGTTGGTTAGACATCCCACTTGCGACTAAGCTAAGAATTAAGGAAACAGTTATTCTCATTCCCCGAATGCAAGCCATGCCGGTCATGATGTTTGGATCAAATGTGATCCGTTCAAATGCCTTCATACTTCAAATTTAAACAATCTCATCCAAACTAAACGGCAGCACGCGTATGCGTTTGCCGGTGAGGTCGAAGATGGCGTTTGTCAGAGCTGGTGTAAAAGGCGGTAGGCCGGGTTCACCTACTCCGCCCGCTTTTTCTTCGTTGTCCATCACGTGCACTTCAATCTCAGGTATTTCCGCCATGCGCGACATCTTGTAGGAATCGAAGTTTTTCTCCACGGCCTTGCCATCCGCGAAATGCGTAGCGTGCTTGGTGGCTGCACCCAGCGCCATCACAATACTTCCTTCTACTTGCGCACGAATAGTATCCGGGTTTACATACCAACCACAATCCATCACCGCCCACACTTTATCAATTTTTATTTTGCCTTCTGCTTGGCGCGATAATTTTACCACTTCGCCCACAATGCTGGAGAAGCATTCGGTAATCGCCACACCATAGCCTGTATTTTTACCTCTGTTTTTCCACCCGCTCACTTCGATCAGCTTGTTGGCAAGTTCGTGGTAGCGGCCATCCGAAAAATGTTGCCTGCGAAAATCAATGGGATCTTTTCCTGCGGCAGCAGCCAATTCATCTATAAAACTTTCAAAGGCAAAAGCGTTGGTGGAGGAATAAACCGATCGCCACCACATTACTGGCACGGGCGAATCGAGCGGCACATCGCTAAAGCTGTAATGTGGCAAGCTGCGCAAATACGTTTCCAAAAATCCTTCGGTAACGCTATCATTGTAAGAAAGCTTATCGGCACCTGGGTTTTGATGGTTCATATTCTGCCCGGCCATTTTCACTTCAAATGATTTGATGCTTCCTTCTTTTGAAACACCACCTTTGCATTGATAGACCATGCCTGGTCGAAAGGGTCCCTGCGTCATGTCATCTTCGCGCGTCCACACTACTTGTACGGGTGCATTCACAGCTTTCGAAATCACAGCGGCCTCGTGCGGGTAATCTAAAAATGCCTTGCGGCCAAAACCACCGCCCAAGAAAGTCATGTTCACCGTCATGTTTTCTTTGGGTATGCCGAGCAAATCGCTCACATCGGCTTGCACCCAATCAGGCCCTTGTATGGGTCCCCAAATTTCGCATTTGTCGCCTTGAAAATGGGCGATGCAGTTGAGTGGCTCCATGCAGGCATGCGCTTCATACGGAGTTTCGTACAGTGCCTCCAATTTCTTATCAGATTGCTCCATTGCCATTTTTACATCGCCTTGCGTTTTAAACGATAGGCCGGATTTACTTTTTAAATCTTCGCGCATCTGTTGATAAAGTTGTTCGGTGCTGTGGTGAGCAAATCCGGTATCGTCCCACTCTACCTGCAACGCTTTTCGTCCTTGCATGGCCGCCCAAAGGTTATCGGCCACTACGGCCACGCCTTCGCGGTCGTGCGAGAATACGCGCATCTTCACTGGTATCACGTGTTTCACACCAGCCACCGCTTTTGCTGCAGTGGCATCAAAACTTTTCACTCTGCCCAAAAAACGCGGGTTGCGTTCCACCACGGCATACAACATGCCGGGCAATTTTTTATCCAGCCCAAAGATGGCGGAGCCGTTTGTTTTGAGTGGAATATCTTGTCGCTGCAAGGGCTTGCGCAAAATTTTGTAATGCTTCGGATTTTTCAGCTCTACGTTTTTGGGCGGCTCTAGTTTACTGGCCACTTCCACCAAGTCTCCATAGTCCAATTTTTTCCCTGTCGGGCGATGAACTACAAATCCTTCCTCAGCATAGCATTCGGCTGAGGTGACATTCCATTTTTTGGCAGCCGCTTCTATCAACATTTCGCGCGCGGTAGCGCCTAGTTTCAACAACCTTTTGTAGGATCCTCGCACCGTTGAACTGCCACCGGTTATTTGGCTGCCGTATTTGGTTTGGTGACCTTGCGCAAACACAACGTTCACCTGGTTCAAGTTTACTTCCAGCTCTTCGGCAATAATCTGCGGTACGGCTTGATAAGATCCTTGCCCCATCTCAGAACGATGGTTAATGATGGTGACGTTGCCCATGGTGTCAATGGATATCCATGCGTTCATTTCTATACCCAAGTTGCTGGCCGACTCGCCTTTGAGCAGTTCAGGCTCTTTTGCCAATGCAGGGAAATAATAGCCGAGCGTTAGCGCGGCACTGGCTAAGCCTGTGCGCTTAATAAAGTTTCGTCTGCTTAAGTCCGTTGTTTCCATATTACTTCACGGCATTTTTTTGAGACATAATTTTTGCAGCAACCTTAATGGCTTTGCGTATGCGTGGGTAAGTGCCACACCGACAAATGTGGCCCTGCATGGCAGCATCAATATCTGAATCCGTTGGGTTTTGCTTGCGCTTGAGCAAAGCAGTGGCCGCCATAATTTGACCACTTTGGCAATAGCCGCACTGGGGCACTTGCTCGGCAATCCAAGCTTGTTGCACAGGATGCGTATTGTCGTTGGAGATTCCCTCAATGGTAGTAATTTCTTTTTCGCCCACTGCCGACAGAGGCAAAGAGCAGGAACGCACGGGCGTACCATTGAGGTGAATGGTGCAGGCACCACACTGTGCAATACCGCATCCGTATTTGGTACCTGTTAGACCAACCCAATCGCGTAGGGCCCAAAGCAAAGGCATTTTTGGGTCTGCATCGATGGTGTGACTTTTGCCGTTAATTTTGAGGGTAATGGCTGCCATGGTGTAGTTGATTTTTTGAAGTTTGAATATACACAATATTGGTAACCGATGTTTTATTATTTTCGTTAACGGTCTAAACTGTAAAAAAGGAATTTGCATATGAAAATCTTAATGATAGGTTTTTTATTGGTGGTAGTTCAATGTGCAATGGGTCAGCACTTCGTGGTGCGGGTGGAGAACATCAAAGACGACCGAGGCCAAATTGGTGTGGCCATTTATAGCTCTGAAAAAGACTACATGAAAAAAAGATTTGCAGGAAAATTTGTGCCGGCAAAAAAAGGCACTGTGGAAATTATTTTTGAAAATTTGCCAACGGATTTTTATGCAGTGACAGTGATGCACGACAGCAACAGTAACGAAAAGCTGGACACTAACTTGATAGGCATTCCCAAAGAAGGATATGGTTTTTCAAATAATGTGAAAGGCACCTTTGGCCCGCCAAGTTTTGATCAAGCAAAATTTAAACTCGGTGGAGAGGTGGTTATTAAAATGCTTTATTAGCAGTGCCCCTCGCCTTCTGTCGGCAGGAATGATTAGAATAAGCGGTTGCAGTAGGTTACACATCACGTTGGTAGCAATAAGGCCCGGACAAATTTGTGTTCTAAAAAAACGGACAACAAATTTCCTAACAATGATTTCCCCCGCGGACAAGTGAACGACCTTGCAGACGACTTGGACTTTGAAAAAATAAAAACGCAGGACAGACGAAAAATTAATACAGCCGATCCTTCGCATTGTTAAGAAAATTGTGCTTCGAATTGCCCGCGCTTTTGGCACATGCCATTGCCGCACAAACCCACCGCGACTGCGAAGCTATGGCAAAGAGCCAAAGCCCTTCTTTAAGGAATTTTTAGTCGATTTTAAGCATATTATTAATC
>JBJTHA010000121.1:0-3138 GCA_046094265.1 Cytophagales bacterium | reverse complement strand
CGGACCATCTTATGAATTTTACGAAAACACTCCGATTGAAGGAAAAGAAGAATATTGGAATTCTGAAAAATACGAGGTTCGCCATTACGATTGGAAGCGCACCAACCGCATGACCGACATCATGTCGATATTGAATCGAATCCGAAAAGAAAATCCGGCACTTCAGTCAACCTGGAATATTCAGTTTTGCACAATAGAAAACAGCCAACTGCTCGCGTATCTGAAAGCTACGGACGATTTATCAAACATCATTTTGTGCGTTGTCAATTTGGATGTGAATGGTAAGCAATCAGGATTTGTGCACTTGCCAAAAGATAGGTTAAGATTGGGCGACAAAATCAATGTGAAGTTGCACGACCTGATCACAGACGAACATTATACTTGGACGCAAGAATGGAATTTTGTAGAGCTAAATCCTTTCAAAATGCCTTTCCATTTGTTCAAAGTAGAGATTCACGAGTCAAACATGTAAGCCATGCCCAAGAATGATCCACTTTGGTTTAAAGATGCCGTTATCTATGAGTTAAGTGTCCGTGCTTTTTATGACAGCAATGCCGATGGCATTGGCGATTTTCCGGGTCTTATTCAAAAGCTTGACTACCTCGAGGACTTAGGCATCAACACGATTTGGTTATTGCCATTTTATCCATCGCCCTTACGCGATGATGGCTTTGATGTAGTTGAACATTGCGATATTCATCCCGACTACGGAACGCTGGCAGACTTTCGGCAGTTTTTAAAGGAGGCGCACCGAAGAAATATTCGCGTCATTACAGAATTGATTTTGAACCATACTTCTGATCAACATCCGTGGTTTCAAAAATCGCGTAAGGCACGCGAAGGGTCGCGCTACAAAGACTATTACGTATGGAACTCGACAGCCGATAAGTACAAGCAAGCGCGGGTCATGTTCACCGATTCAGAAAGCTCTAACTGGGCGTGGGACAATGAGGCGAAGGCGTATTACTGGCATCGTTTCTATCGGCATCAACCGGAGTTGAATTACGATAATCCAGAGGTGCAATTGGAGATGATCAAAGTGGTTGACTTCTGGATGAAGATGGGTGTAGATGGATTTCGATTGCCCAACGTGCCTTTCTTGTTTGAAGAGGAGGGAACCAATTGCGAAAACTTGCCGCAAACGCACGCTTTCTTGAAAAAACTTCGGTCGCACATTGACAAGCATTACGATGATCGTATTTTGATTGCTGAGGCCAACCTTTGGCCTGAAGATGCTGCCAAGTATTTTGGTGATGGCACGGAATGCCATATGAACTTCAACTACCCGTTGATGCCTCGCTTGTTTTTGGGGTTACGCACTGAAGACAGCTACCCGATTGTTGACATCATCGAGCAAACACCAGCAACTCCTGCCAATGGCCAATGGGCATTGTTCTTGCGCAACCACGATGAAATTGCGTTGGAGATGGTGACGGAAGAAGAGAAAGATTATCTTTTCAAAGCGTACGCAACCGATCCACATACCAAACATAACTTAGGGATTAACCGCAGGCTGGCACCGCTGCTCAACAACGACCGTAGGAAGATAGAGTTGTTGTACACAATTTTATTTTCGCTCCCAGGAACGCCCGTGATTTATTATGGCGATGAAATTGGGATGGGGGACAATATTTACTTGGGCGATCGCTTCGGGGTACGCACGCCAATGCAATGGAACCTTAATTTGAATGCGGGCTTTTCGGATGCCAACCCGCAAAAATTGTTTTTGCCAATTGTAACAGATCCGATTTACAGATACGAGTCGCTCAACGTTGCCACACAAGAAGAAAATCCATCTTCGCTCATGTGGTGGATCAAAAACGTATTGGCCATGCGCAAGCGCTTAAATGTTTTTGGTCGTGGCGAGTTGAAGTTTATTGAAAGCACTAATTCCAAAGTTTTGTGCTTCGCGCGCACCTACGGAGAACAACGTTTGATTGTGGTAGCGAACTTATCACAATTCTCACAGGCCACAACACTGAATTTCTCAGAATACCGCGATTGCGACATTACGGAAGTGTTTAGTCAAAATAGGTTTGAGAGTGTAGGTGTTGGCGATTACCCCATTACCATTGGTCCTTACGGATATTTTTGGTTTCAGGCAGATGCGTCTGAAGGCAAAGAGAACGGGTCAAGCAACGAGCTGTTTTTGTACAAGGCAGACTTGAGTTGGGAACGGCTGTTTGGTAATTACAATGAGATGCGGGTACTGGAACGAAAAGTGCTTCAGCCTTTTATGAAGAAATGCAGATGGTTTGGTGGCAAGGCCAAAGTGATCAGCAAAATGGGCATCCACAAAGTTACCCCCGTAAAAGTGGAGGGCGAAACGCATTACCTTACAATTGTTCAAGTAGACTACGTACAGCGCTTGCCAGAGCTGTATTTTTTACCGATGTGCTTTGTACCTGCCGACAATCTCTTTGATAAGGCAGATTTTATTCCACAGAGTGTAATTTGCCGTGCTGAGATTCAAGAGAAGTCAGGATTCATTATGGATAGCAGTTACAGCAAAGCTTTCCGCGATTTTCTATTCGCCAGCATGGACAAAAAGCTGCGATTGAAAGATGAAGAAGGTACGCTGGAGTTTAACTCGAGCGTGTATGTGAAGTTGGATACCGAAAAAATTGATTCAAAAATCTTAAAAGCAGAACAAAGCAATACGTCTATCATCTACAACGATCAATACTTCTTTAAATTCTATCGCAAGATTGAAACGGAAATCAATCCCGATTTGGAGATCGTCCGGTTCTTATCGGAGAGCACCAGCTTCCGCAACGCGCCAAAATATGCCGGCAGCGTAGAGTACCGCGACAATGAGGGCAAGACCATTGTCTTTGGCTTGCTGCAAGAAAAAGTTGAAAACCAAGGCGACAGTTGGGTAATGACGCTTGATTCGGTGGGCCGTTTTTATGAACGCGTGATGGCGAAGGCGAAGAAAGAAAAACTGCCCAAGCTGATCAACAAAGACGCCATCAAGTTTGACGAAGCGCCTGAATTGATTCAGGAGTTTATTGGAAAAGGTTTTTATGAACGAGTGGTACGCTTAGGGCAGCGCACGGCAGAGATGCACTTAGCGCTTGCTTCTGACAATACCAACCCGGCATTTTCGCCCGAGTATTTTACTGCCAATTACCAACG
>JBJTHA010000120.1:0-5858 GCA_046094265.1 Cytophagales bacterium | reverse complement strand
CCAATTACTTTGTAATCATTTTTTAAAATCTATAATATATTCTGAACTATACTCGTTTGCCTCGCTGTCTTTCACAAATAAGCGAGCTTTTTTTCCAAGTCTTAACGAAGTGCGCTTGCTTGCAATATCCTCTGGCGTATTCATAGGCTGAAGCGAGGGGTACCACAAAACGCGCCCCGGTTTTGTCAGTAATTGTTGAGGCTTGCTCCACGCAACGGCATGGTCGCTTTCGCCCAAGTCTTTATGAAGGTTGAAGGAGATATAAATGCTGCTCCCCTTCCATTTCGGCTCTTCCACCTTGCCCATCAACATCACCCAACATTGCAGGTACTCATTCCAACTCACTGACGGGCCCCAATGATATTGCCCGGCTTTGGATGCAGCACCACCCTTCTCTTCGAGTGGTATTTGCAAACTGCTGATGGGTTTGCCGATGGTGGTATAATTGGCGTTAAAACCATTGCCGTCCCATCGTTTCGCCTTGCCGGTTGGGTTGTCTAAGTCTGCAAGCTTGATTCTTGCTACACTAATACACTGGGCCGTCCATTCTTTTTTCGGGTCATATTTGGTTTGGTCTAAGGCTTCCGGATAGCTGTACTCGCCCTAAAACAAGTACAAATATTCTTCATTGGCCACCGCTGATGGATCGCCCACCCCTCCGGCAAACGTGAGCGATACGTTATGTGGTTTTAAAATCAAATTCGGTTGGGTATCTTCGATGAAGATGCCGCGATCTTGCCAAGATTTACCGCCATCGGTCGATTTCATAATGCCGATTCGACAAACGGCAGCAGCCGAAGTAGGGCCGCGCAAACCCTCGGGCCAGTTTTCATTTTTATAGCCAAGCCCTGTTGTTGAATCGTAGGGTAATGTCTGTGGATAGTTTTCATTATGATAAATACCGTACAGCGTTCGGCCAGTTGCATCGTTTTGATCTTGGTACATCGTTTCAAACCAAACGGCACCATGCAAACCCGGCTTACCCGGTAAAGCGTTCGCAGGCATGGTGGGATTGATAAACTTCTCCCGTGGTGTTAGAAAAACTTCGTCTGCGTTCATGCCACTTGCATACTTCAATTCTCGCGCATCACCCCAAACAGGGTCTTCGCCATATTTGCCCGGAAATATCCGCAGTGTGTCTCCTACCCAAGCTTCCGCCATGTTGCAGTCAACAAATGAGTTGAAGATAAATTTTTCGGTCGCTATCAATTTAAACTGGGGTGTGCCACGTTGTTCTGTGCCGCAGGAAAACATAAGTGCTACGAAAAAAAGCACTTTGCTTAATATTTTAAACCGTTTCATTGCTACTAAATGGAATATTGTTTGCTTATTGATTACGACCACAATTTAGCAATGATTTCTTACTGCTTTTAGATGGGTGGTAAACCATAAACCGTAAATTTAAGTTTGAGTATTACATGTGGCGTTGTTTTGTAGTCGGATATTGTCTTTGGTGGGGCACGGGTAATGCGCAAACTTATCACTTGCGTGGAACTGTGATGGATAACGCTGGGTTGGGCCTCGCTCATGCACACGTGGTAGCCTCCGTGAAAAAGGCTGCCGTGACTGACTCTTTGGGGGGATTTTCAATTTTGGTGCCAGCGGGAAAAGTTCAGCTCACGGTTTCATACACTGGCTACAAAAAATACTCGCAAACAATTTTTATTAAGCGGGATACCAGCATATCCTTTTTTTTAGAAAGTACAACCGAGCAACTGGAAGAAGTAGTAATTTCTGCCAACCGCACCTTACAGTCAGATCAGTTTGAAACCAATCGTATGAGCACCAATGTACTGAGTGGAAAAGAAATCAGTAGTATACCTGTTTTAGGAGGCGAAGCGGATTTGATCAAAACAATTCAGTTGATGCCGGGCGTCACCAAAGGTTTGGATGGCACCACCGACTTATTTGTACGTGGTGGCGCGGCCGATCAAAACTTAGTGATGTTGGATGGCGCACCGGTGTACAACACAGGCCATTTGTTTGGATTTCTTTCTGTTTTTAATCCTGACATGCTCGATAAGGTAGAGTCCATCAACGGAGCGTTTCCGTCAGAGTATGGTGGTCGGCTGTCGTCAATTTTAGATATAACTTCTAAATCATCAATGCCCACACGCACACGGGTGAAGGGGAACATTGGGCTTTTGGCCAGCAGGTTGATGGTTGAGCAACCCCTAGTGAAAGACAAGCTAACGGTGTGGGTTGCGGGTAGGCGCACCTATGTAGATCAGGTAATTAAATTAACAGGAGAAGAATTGCCGTATTTTTTCTACGACCTCAATGCCAAGGTAACCTACAAACCAAACCTGCGCGACCGAATGGAATTTACTGTTTACGAAGGCAATGATGTATTGGATTTTAGCAGAGCTCCACGCGCCACCTTACGCAACCGCAACATCACCAACAGTTTTACTTTGGGCAACAGCACTCAAACTTTTTCTTGGAAACGCAATGCCCAACGATTTAACACTTCGCTCTCGCTTTACCGAACCGTGTTTCAATACAACATTCAAAGTACGTTTACAGATAATTCACTGTTCGTCAATTCGAGTATTGAAGATGTAGGTGGCAAATGGATGATTAGTTCTGATTCGCTGGCACGGAAATTTTCGGTGAAGGCAGGTGTGGAAGCGGTGCGGCACCAAGTGGCACCCAATCGTATCAACACTACTGGTGAGATTACCGATATCTTAAAGTCCGGAGCGACCACTCCACAAACCGCGTTGGAAACCAGTCCATTTTTTCAAGTTGATGGTTCCATTACACCACGTTTGCGATTTAGCGCGGGTGCACGTGTTTCATCTGCCTATGTAGACAAGACATTTTACTGGAACGTGGAACCGCGCTTGGCAGTTCGTTATTCGATTGACTCTGTCACAGCTATTAAAGCGAGTTACTCACGCATGGCGCAATACCTGCACCGCGTGTCAAGCTCTGCTGTTGCTTTCCCTACCGATATTTGGTACCCAGTTACGTCACGTGTAAAACCCCAAACGGCTGATCAGGTAGCTTTGGGTATTCAGCGAACCTTTCCGAAGCAAAACATTTTTGTGAGCATCGAGGGTTACTATAAATGGCTACACGACTTAATTGGCTACAAAGAAGGTGCGAGCCTGCTGCTCAACACCAACTTCGAAAACCAGTTAGTGCAAGGCAAAGGATTGGCGTATGGTCTTGAACTGTTGATAAAAAAAGAAACGGGCAAGCTTACCGGTTGGATCAGCTATACCTTGGCCAAATCTGAGCGACAATTTGATGAGGTAAATGAAGGCCAATGGTTCTTGGCTCGCTACGATCGTAGGCACAACCTTGCGGTGGTATTGAGTTATCAACTCAGCAATCGATGGTCGGTGAGTTCTGTTTTTGAATTTATTTCCGGATCGAGGTTTACACCGATTGTAGGGCAGTATGTGGTGCCGGCACCTTCATTGGGTGGCCTTGATTTGATTCCGATTTTCGCGCCCATCAATTCTGTGAAGTTGGCCGACACGCATCGGTTGGATATTGGCGTGAAATACCGTACCCGGCTCGATCGAAAATTACAAGGCGAATGGTTTGTGGGAATTTACAACGTGTATAATCGAGCTTCGCCTGTGGGCATTGTCATTCGCCCCAATGGCGATGGCTCATTTAGATATGAGCAGCCGGGGCTTTTTGGTTTGCTGCCTTTTGTGAGTTATGGATTTAAGTTTTAACACATGAAGAAGATTTTACAGGCGTTGAGCGTTGTGCTTGCTGCGGTAACAGCGGTTTCGTGTATACCCAAGCCGTTACCAATTGATGATATTGCTTCGCTTCAACCGAAGGTAACGGTTTCATCGCAGTTGTTGCCGGTCAATGCACTACTCGTTCTGATTACAAAAAGTGTCAGTGCCCTAGAAGCAGGATGGGGCTCTGATCCGGAGGATGTGATCAACAAAGCTGCCATCAGCGATGCAGAAGTCACGCTCAGCATTGACGATGCATTGGTTACGTTGCCCAGTTTAGGCAGCGGTTTGTATGGAAACATTGCCATCGACCTCGTACCCAATCGCGATTATATGTTGACAGTAAAAAGCCCGGAACTTGGCGAGGTCTATGCAATCACGCAAGTGAAACCCGCTATCACATTTCGCACGGTACAGGCGAGATTGGATAAGTCGCAGTTTGATTCTACTGCGCGCATCAGCTACAGTTTACAAGATCCGCCTGGGCCTAACTGGTATATGGTGAACGTGCAGAAATTTTCGCAGTCACAACAAATCACCTCACTGCTCAATCCGCGTATTTTTACACACCTGCGAAGCGATAGCGCTGCAGATGGAAAAATACTAGAAGAAGATTTCAAAGTTCTTTTCAGGAGATATAAAGCTGGCGACACCGTTGCGGTGACAATGGCCAATATCAGCAAAGAGTACTACCAATTTCTAAAGGCCCGTTTTGATCGGAGGTATAGTGCCGGGGCTTTTGCTACGGAACCGCTGAACTATAAAAGCAATGTAAAAAACGGACTGGGGTTTTTCAATCTGTTTTTGCCTGATGCGCGGGTATTTGTGTTGCAATGATTGAAGTAACCCTGCGAAAGTGTGCTTGAAAAGGTTTCATGTGCTTTGTGCCACACAAAAAATCGTTGTATTAAAAAAGTTGCAATTTTTAGTTCTGTTTGAAATTAAAAAGATGTGAAATGGCTTCGTAAATTTATCAAATAGTCCGTATCTAGTTTTTTAAACTATTGACAAATTCGGAATTGAATTCCGAATTTGTCAAGTATTTTGTTACATTTGCCTAATGATTAGCCGGGTGGCATCTAAAAAATTAAAGCAACTAACTACTAAGTTTCCGGTAGTTGGTTTGCTGGGGCCACGGCAGTCCGGCAAGACTACCCTAGCAAGGGAGTTGTTTCCTAAAAAGCCTTATTTGAGTTTTGAGAATCAAGACACAATGTTATTAGCAAAGCGCGACCCGCGTGCGTTTTTATCCGCTTATAAAAATGGGGCAGTATTTGATGAAATACAGCGGGTGCCTGAATTGCTTTCTTATCTACAGGAAATTGTAGATAATCATTCAAAGAAAGTTGGGCTATTTGTAATAACTGGCTCACAGAATTTGTTGCTACTCGAAAGCATTTCGCAAACTTTGGCTGGGCGTGTTGCTTTTTTGTATTTGCTTCCTTTGAGTTTGAGTGAATTATCGACTACATCATTTGACAAGCAAAAATTAGACAGTCATTTGCTAAAAGGGGGCTATCCGAGATTATATCAACAACGCATCGCGCCAAGTGATTATTATCCAAACTATTTACTTACCTATGCTGAACGTGACGTTAGGCAAATCAAGAATATAGGTAACCTTGCACTTTTTCAAAGGTTTTTAAAAACATGTGCTACCCGTGTAGGGCAACAACTCAATTATTCTTCGTTGGCAAACGACTGTGGCATTGATCAAAAAACTGCTCTTAATTGGATAGGTATTTTAGAAGCAAGTTTTATTACTTTTCGACTGCAGCCGTTTTACAATAATTTGGGCAAACGGCTTGTACAAATGCCAAAACTCTATTTCTACGATACTGGTCTTTGCAGCTCTTTATTAGAAATTGAAAACGAAAAACAATTGAGCAACCACCCATTGCGAGGAATGCTTTTTGAAAACTTAGTAGTATTGGAACTTTTAAAAGACAGGTTCAACCGTGGCTTGCGTAGCAATTTGTTTTATTGGCGTGATCGTACAGGAAATGAAATAGATATTTTATTAGATCAATCTTCAGGTGCAATACCAATCGAAGTCAAATCCTCTTCAACATTTCACTCGGAATTTTTAAAGGGTATTCGCTATTGGCAAAATATCAATCCTAAAGTAAATACGAGCTACTTGATATTTAC
>JBJTHA010000119.1:0-6150 GCA_046094265.1 Cytophagales bacterium | reverse complement strand
TTAATTCTAGGCTTGATCATCAGTTGACCAAAAAAAGACCCCCGCAAATGCAAGGGTCTATAAATCTTTTGCTTGTTTTATTATCCTAGTTTAAACTGGATCGGTAACGTATAGCGCTGCTTCACTGCTTTGCCACGTTGTTTTCCAGGATTCCAAGAAGGCGAGCTTTGCACAATGCGAATCGCTTCTTCGTCACAACCAGCACCAATACCTTTGAGCACTTTCACATCGCTAATCGAGCCGTCTTTACCAATCACAAACTGTACAAATACTTTTCCTTCCACACCCATCCTTCTGGCTTGAGCCGGATACTTGATCTTCTCACCAACATACTTGTAGAAAGCCGCCATTCCACCTTTGGGCGTTGCAGTTTCTTCAACTACGGTAAAAATTTCATCAACTTCTTCTCTGACCTCTTCCACCACTTGTACGGCTTCTACCTTAGTATCTTCTGTTACCTCCACATCAAACTTGATGTTCAAATCTTCTTTGATCTCCTGCTCGTCAGGCACCTCCACAATTTGAGGCTGTTGAATGACGGGCGCGGGGGGAGGAGGCTGTTCGGTGGGCGGCACCTCTATCATTTCTTCGAATGTGTTGGTGCTTTTGCCAGCCAACAAATCTACCTGTTCGTCATACGTTTTGTGATCAAATAGCCTTTCTGTAATCAGAAGGGTAAAAACCAGACCTATGCTAAAAAATAAGCCTGATTTTTTTGTCAAATCTGCTTTTTCGGTCTTCTTCGCTTCCATAGTAATAAGGTTAGGGTTTCAAATATAGCAATACAATCCTAATCCAAGCTTGGAGTCACAGAAAACCAGAAAAAATTTCTGAAAAAAGTAAAAAAAGTCCAAAAAATGGTTTCAAAACGAAAAAACAATCGGAACAATGCAGCGCTGGCGTACAGACTTGCCCCGTTGTTTGCCTGCATCCCACTTGGGAGCCTTTTCCATCACTCTCACTGCCTCTTCATCGCAGCCTGCGCCAATGCCACGAAGTACCTTTACCTCGCTGATGGCACCATCTTTACCCACTACAAATTGCACCATCACCTTGCCTTCGATGCCATTTCTGCGGGCAACAGCAGGGTAGCGCACGTTTTCTTGCAAATACTTGTAAAACGCGGCCATGCCACCCACAGGCATTGCGGCCTCTTCTACAATGGTAAATATTTCATCTGTTTCTTCTTCTACAGATTCTGCCACAGCCACCGGCAAATCTACCCGGGGGGCTTCTACATCAAACTCAATGTTCAAGTTTTCATTGATTTCTACCTCATCTGGCACCTCTATAATTTGAGGCTGCTGGATAACCGGTGGTGGCGGTTGAACCTGCTGGGTGGGGGGCACCTCAATGAGTTCTTCCATCACATTAGCATCTCTTTCCCGTGCCAAATCAATTTTGGTGTCGGCTGTCTTCCACTCGAAAGCAGTGGTTACCGCGCCCAATGCCAATAACAGACCTACTCCGAAATAAAGCGGCCGCTTCTGAGTGATATCCGCTTGTGCTGACTTTTTTGCTTCCACAATTTTCTCTTTTAAATGTCCTTGTGTGTTGTACGCAGGCTTAGAGAAAAATGTTCGTGTCGAAAATTTATTTATACTTTTAGCAAACCATTACTTCCGACTTCCGTAGAAAAGCGTAAAATATGCTGTGGGGAAAACAGCGCGATTAGTGGCAGTCGGCATTAAGATTATTTCGTTAAAGTAGGCATCCAACAAAACGCCTACCTCGAAGCCAGTTACCTGAGATTTTACCACTCCCAATTCGAAATTCAAACCGAACTTAATGTTGCCTCCCAATTCAATCTTCGATTTTCCAAGGCCTTCAAATAGATAGCCCGTTCCCAAAATTTTATCCACATAATGATTGGGGTTTTTAGGATCGTATTGCTCATGTACGGTGTTAAAAACACTGTTATTGATTGTGCGCTCGATATAATAAGGTGCTACCACCCCTAAAGAAGGACCCGCGGCAACCACTGCTTTAATTTCCACACCTTGCTGCGGAGCCTTGGTGAACAAAACGAAATCGCGGCCATATTGAAAACGAAAAGCGTATAGGTAATTCGTTTTACCAAAAATAAACATGCTGCCAGTACCCGAAGGAATACGAACTTCCGCAGGGTTTTTGACATTCATAATCTCCAACCCAAAGGTTTCAAACTGATTTGGGCGTATGCGCTTGGCTTTCTTAAAAGTAAACCCGCCAATCAACCCACCAGCGGAATTTTTATTAATACCCCAAGTGAATTCACGGTCGTATTCGTAACTGTCTTGTGTTTGAGACAAAACGGGTACACTCGCCCACGACAAGAAAAATACTAGCAAAACTTGAAACGAAAACTTGGTCACAAATTGAATGGGTGAATAACTTGCCCGAAATTTACGTTAAATAGGAAAACGAAAAACACGTTTCAATAGTTTATCACCAAATCAACAAAAAATGAGCAACGTAATGGCCATTGGCGAATACAAAGGGGATTTAAGAACGGAAGCCAAACACCTACGATCAGGTCAAGCAATCATCACCGATGCCCCAATAGACAACCAAGGCAAAGGTGAGGCATTTAGCCCGACCGATTTGGTTTGCGCTGCCCTCAGTAGTTGTATGATGACCATCATGGGCCAAGTGGCCGACCGCGAAGAAATCGACTTGCGAGGGCTAAAAACAGAAATCGTGAAAGTGATGGCCAGCAATCCTAGAAAGATTGCGGAAATCGCGATCACATTTTCGCACGCTAATTTGTTGGCTACTGAAGTACAAAAACAAAAACTGATAAATGCCGCCCGCACCTGCCCAGTAGCTTTAAGCCTTGGTGCGGAACTCAAACAAACGGTGGTGTTTAATTTTTAGATTGGAATTTCTCAATCTGAGCTTTCAGGGTGGCATAGTCGATATCAAAGTGAGAGGTATCGTACACAGACTTGCCATCTCTAATGATTAACACTTGTGGGGACTCGTGTATTACCCCAAAGGTCTGTGTAATCTCATTTGAAATTGATCGATAGGAGAGTAAGTCGAGGTAGTATACCTTCAAGCCCTTCAAGTCATCTTCGTTCCAATTTCGCTCAAGCCTGTTTAGTGATGTTTTGCTGATGGAACAACTGGTAGAGTGCTTAAACAGCAAAACCGGTTGTTGATTTG
Organism: Cytophagales bacterium; assembly: GCA_046094265.1. GTDB lineage: Bacteria > Bacteroidota > Bacteroidia > Cytophagales > Cyclobacteriaceae > ELB16-189. The sequence continues at coordinate 3,003 of JBJTHA010000119.1, read as the reverse complement.
ACTCCTTCTTGATATCGGTGAGCTGAGAAGAATTTGTAAGCGGGATCCAGTTCATAGGTTCTAATCGTAAAGGTCTTTCCAAAGTTCTTTTTCTTTCTTGTCGTAACGGGGTCTGCGTACTTTCTCTTTTACAGCCTCGGTTTGATTGTCGTTTTTCTTAAACAGTTTTGCCCACCATAACTTCACGTTCATTAAAAAAGTTCGCTCGCTCTTCACATTGTCGCGATAGCCATGGGCAAACTTTGCATCTGGGTGCAGGTTCTTTCGATGTGGTTTGCTCATCTTCACATTACCTTGATAATTGTTGATCTTGGCATACGCCTTTCCGGGGGCTAGCACCATCAGCGCATCTTTATCACTCTTGGGATTGCGAATATAGTTTCGGGTGAGGCGCGTTCGGCCTTGAAAAGTATTTACTCTAGCATACATTGAGTTGGGCTTGTGCACATCCAAAGCCGCTTGATTGGAGCTGGGATTATGCATAAACGACCACAACTGCTTCATACGTCCTTGGAACTCGCTGGCACGCACGGTGGCGGCACTAGGCTTCACGCCACTCAGCGATCCTTCTTTAGCCTCGGGCTTGGTACCATATTTTTTTTGTAGCACCTTCACTCGTAAGCGCGCTAGTGCAAAAAAGGCTTTATCAGGTTCGTGCTTAATTAGTGAATTACTGTTGGCTTTCGGATTCTGACGAAGATTATAATTGCGTTTTACTTTTACCTGCAAGCCTTGTGCCGCAAAAGCATCTTTGTCGGGCTCTCGCTTTTTCATTGAACTGGGGCTTGCTTTTGGATTTTGAATGTACCCAAAATCTTGCCTCACTCGCACTTGCAGGCCTTGCGTGAGAAAAACAGATTTGCTTGGTTCTTTTTTCTTCAAGGCTTCTTTGGCAGATTTTGAATTTTGTATATAGGCGTAGTAAAGCCTCACTTTTACCAGAAGACCCTGAGCCGCAAACCCATTCTCGCTCGGTTCTTTCTTTTTAATTGCGTTCTGGTTTGCCTTTACATTTTGTAGATAGTTAGCCCTCTTTACTAATACTTGCAAACCATTGACATTAACTAGGCTATTGGTGGGCTTCTTTTGCATCAAAGCCTCTCCATTAGATTTAGGACTGCGCATGTAGGCATAGTCGCGTTTTATTTGTCCGGCATCGTTGGGATCCGTTCCATATAGTGGAGTGCGCACTTCAATCGATTGGCCATTATTGTTCCACCGATTCCCGCTAATGCTGCCACCGCCCTTCGCAGGCTTCCGCGCCTTCATAAACCCAGTAAACTCCTCGCCTTGGTTCCGAATTGCCGGACGCGCGTGGCGCAAACGCATGCTACCAGTATAACTACCTACATCCCTCGAGTCTAAGCTTGGCGGACGCACAGCCAGCGCATTGCGGGGATTATTTCTTAGTCCGCGACTGATACTTCCGCCTCCTGCAATTGGCCGACTTGACCTGTTAAAGCCTGTAAACTCTTCGCCTTGATCGCGCATTCGGTGGTGGGCTTTGCGAAGTTTTATATCTCCCGTGTAGCCACCTACATCAAGAGCCCTTGGTATGTTACCGTTATTCTTCACCCTGCCATTGATACTTCCGCCCCCTGTAATTGGTCGGCTCGACCTACTAAAGCCTGTAAACTCTTCGCCTTGATCGCGCATTTGATGAAAAGCTTTGCGAAGTTTCATGTTTCCCGTGTAGCCACCCACATCAAGAGCCCTTGGCATGTTACCGTTATTCTTCACTCTGCCATTCATACTTCCGCCCCCTGTAATTGGTCGACTTGACCTACTAAAGCCTGTAAACTCCTCGCCTTGATCGCGCATTTGGTGTAAGGCTTTGCGAAGTTTTATGTCTCCCGTGTAGCCACCTACATCAAGAGTCCTTGGCAAAGGCCTGCGCAAAACTGTGCGCCTAAATCCGGAAAATTCCTCGCCCTGATCACGCATCTGGTGCAGATGTCGGGCTTTAAGGAGTCCTTTGAAACTGCCTGCATCAAGTGCACCTGAGGTGGGTGTTCGCGAAGGCCAAGCTCTCAGAAAACCGGTGAACGCTTCCCCCTGATCGCGCAAACGAGGAGTTGCATTTCTCAGTTTAATATCCCCGCTGTACACACCAACACTGGCTCCTTCCACCGGAATGCGCGAAGGGAGCGACCTCTGTATCGGTTTGTTTTCGCCATTCCTCGATGCACTTTGGTAGCCCGTGCCTGGTAATGGGTTTGCCCCCCCTCTTTTTTTTCCACTCACAGATAACTTCCGTGGAAAAACTCTCACCCCTGGGTTTTCTGCCTTGCGACTTGGAGCGTTTCGGTTTAATGGACGTCCAGTGATATCTCCGCGCCAACCTTGCTCGCCTTTTTCAGTGGCCGTGACATAACCACTCTTAGCCGTGCCATTATAAGGTCGATCTTCCGCCTTTAACTTTTTAGGTTTGTAGGCGTTGGGTATCGCCTGAAACACGGGGGGGGGCGATTTTTGATTTCGTGTCCGTAAAGATTTTCCCGCAATATCTTTAGTATATGGTTTTTCACCTTTGCGAAATTTGCCCCAATAAACATTTTTCTTTGGTGCAGTTATAAATGGCCGAGAAGCAGAACGCGGTGTCACTCGATTTTTTCGAGGAATATCACCTCTGACATTCTGGGCAAATACACTGCATCCCATCGCCAAAAGGACTGCCAGCAATGCAAATTTAAATGTTGATTTTATGGCCAAACTATCTATCGAGTTGAAGAATAAAAATTGCTTTACTTTTAACAGGCTAAATTAGTAAATTATTACGAACATGACAGTTGAAGAATTTAAAGCCTCGATTGCCCAAAGCCAGCCAGCCACATTTCTTTCTCCACTATTAAAGGCTCTTTGGCTTGATGCCAAGGGTGATTGGCAAGCCAGCCATACCATTGTTCAAGATATGGAGACAAAAGAAGCTGCATGGGTACATGCTTATCTGCACCGCAAAGAGGGCGATGAGTTTAATGCAGGGTATTGGTACAGTCGAGCTGG
>JBJTHA010000118.1:0-4756 GCA_046094265.1 Cytophagales bacterium | reverse complement strand
GATCAATGAGCCACTTAAGTTGAGTGTCATTTTACACCCACAGCCCCATTTTATTTTTTCAGTATTCTACGCCATCACTTTCCGAACGGAGTCCGCCATCTGATTGATACACCGAACTCGCAATACGATTGTTTCCATTGGTTATTTTCGATAAGTAAATATAGCGATTCCTAGCCTACTACCGCGATGCACTTCAACTCAATTGCAATGGGTGTAGGTAACGCATTAATCTCCACCGTGGTTCTGCAGGGTTGATTTTCTTTGAAATATTCAGCATAGATTTTGTTGAACGCAGCAAAGTCTTTTTTCATGTTGGTGAGAAAGACAGTGATGTCAACCAGGTTTTCCCACTTCGAACCAGAAGCTTCCAAGATTACCTTTACGTTGTTGAACACCGAGTGGCATTGGGTGGCAATGTCGTAGTCAACAATCAAGCCGTTGGCGTCTAGTGTTACCCCTGGAATTTCTTTTGAACCACGTTTTCGAGGGCCCACTCCCGATAGAAAAAGCAGGTTACCCACTTTGCGGGCGTGAGGATAAGCACCCACGGGCTCGGGCGCTTGATGGGAAGAAATTATATTACTCATAATATCTTATTGTATTTCAAACACCAAACTGCTCCACATGCTTTGGTAATCGGCACCGGGCAGTTGCGATTCAGTCATTTTTACGGTGCTCACCATCCAAGGGCCACTGCTGCTAAGGGGGAACTTAATGATGCCTTCCCTCTCGGTGTACATGTTTTGCAAAAAGGTGGTGGTGTTGATTTTGTTCCACACTTTTACCATTTGGTCAATTAGGGGCTTGCCATTAAACAACACGCGGCACTCCAAGTAATCTCCCGATTTGAGTGTATAGGGATTTTGCAACGGGATAATTTCGATGGGCGTGCCCACTATTTTTTTGAAGGTGTCAGTTTTTTTATTGCCCACTTGTACCAGTAATTTTACAAACCTGCCATAAAATTCTTTAGCCGATTTTTCAGTTGTGCCACTTTTAGTGCGCAGTGCGGTAATATTATCCAAACCGTCTTCCTTCAAATAAGCATTGAATTTTTCTGCTCCCAATTCAATGAATGCATAGTTGGTTTGCATGGTAATAAGTTGGGTGCCCTCTTCATCCATTTTCAATGTCACGCGATCTTTGCCGTCTGGCTTAACTAGTTTTTTTAAGTCGATGGTATTGGCAGCCCGGTGCAGTTCTATTTTTTCAACCTTGTGTTTTTTCAGGTCCCAATCTTCGCCATCAAAATTTTCACCCACCTTAAAACTAAATTCTAGTTCTTCGCCTATAGCCAATCGGTATTTTCTGGGTTGTAGCCAAAATTCGTGTGCAGATGATAGGGCAACGATTAAAGTTAATAACAAACTAAAGACTAACTTTTTTCTTGTTTTCATTCGGTTTTGTAATTTTCAAGTTATCGAATTTTCAATTTTTCAAGTTTAGAATTCATCAACTCTTCAATTTCATCTGCTTCAATGGGTATATTTTTCATTAAGTCAACGTTATTTTTTTCACTAATCAAAACATTGTTTTCTAACCGAATCCCCAACTTCTCTTCGCGGATGTAAATCCCCGGCTCGATGGTCCACACTTGCCCTTCGGTTACTTTTGCATGCATGTTCCCCACATCGTGTACATCTAACCCCAACATGTGCGAAGTTCCATGCATAAAGTATTCTTGAAACAATGGCTTATCGGGGTTTTGCCGTTCCACATCTTCTTTTTTTAAAAGACTCAAGCCGATCAGTTCGCTTTCGATAATCTTCTGGATTTCTTTGTGATAGTCGAAATACAATACGCCCGGCCGCAGCATCTTCATGGCCTCGCGTTGCACCCGCAGCACAGCATGATACACCGCTTTTTGCCGCGCGGTAAATTTTCCATTTACTGGAATGGTGCGCGTCATATCGGCATTGTAGTTGGCATAGGCTGCACCCACGTCCAGCAGTAGCACATCGCCTGCTTGGCAGGGTTGGTCATTTTCGATATAGTGCAACACACATGAGTTTCCACCCGAGGCGATGATGGGCGTGTAAGCAAAACCCGATGAACCATTTTTGATAAACTCGTGAATGAACTCAGCCTCAATCTCGTATTCCTTCACGCCCGGTTTTACAAATTTCAGTACCCTGCGAAATGCACTTTCAGTAATGTTACAGGCTACTTGTAGCAAATCAATTTCTGTTTTGGATTTTACACTTCGCAGTTGTGAGATGATAGGTGCAATACGCTGGTATTGGTGCAATGGATAAGCTTTTTTGCACCATTCAATAAAGCGTGCATCGCGTGTTTGCACGGTCACCTCTGCGCGGTAGTGTTCGTTGGTATTGAGGTATACGTTTTCTACGCCCCCCATCGTCATCATGTGCCTGAACACGCGTGGAAAATCAGTAAGCCACAGAATTGTTTCAATGCCAGTTTGTTTGCGGGCCTGTTCTTTGGTGAGTTTGTGTCCTTCCCAAATCGCAATCAATTCGCTGGTCTCTTTCAGAAAAAGAACTTCGCGCCATTTTTCATCGGGGAAGTTAGGGCATAAAACTAAAATCGATTCTTCTTGATCAACCCCAGTTAAATAAAACAAGTCGTTGTTTTGCCGGAATGGCATGGTACCATCCGCATTGGTGGGCGTGGTATCGTTGGCGTTGAACAATGCCAATGAATTTGGTTTGAGTTCGGCAACAATTTGTTTTCGATTATGAATGAAAAGCTCTGGGTTAATGGGTTGGTATCGCATGTTCAAAACTAACCACTAATTAGGTTGATAGCTAACAAAGTAAGAAACTTAACTGTAACAAGAGATATTCTTCCACCTGTTCGATTTGACGGAGTGACTAATAAAAGTAAACCATAAAACAGGTGGCGAGTCAGTTCGCCAACAATGAACACACAGATTCTACCAGTAGGTACAACAGTTGCCCCACGGTGGTGGGCAATCCACCTTAAAAAAGTCAATTGATGTCTACTTTCTTCATCTCACTTTTTAATTTGGCAATGTACACGTTAGCTTTGTCATCGTACAAAAGTTGTTGGTATATCATGGGTATCAAGTTGAGCCCATCGGCCGAGATCACCCCAAAATGTCCTGATTGCCCTGCAATCAAATTTCCATCTGCGCTTTCTTTCAAGAAATCAAAACGCGCTTCAATTTGAATTTGCCCTTGGGCGGTGGCACGACCTATTTTATGCGAGGCAATCAGTTCCAATTTTTTATTGGGTAAAATTCTCAAACCGTCATACCTGAAACTTAAAACGACTTGGCCACGCTGGTCGATGGCACCATACTTTCCATTATGTCGCGCTAAACAAATAGTTTCATAGAACCCTGAAACCCACTGGTAATTTGGTTGAACGATGATTTCTTCCCGCATATTTATAAACCCCCATTTTCCAATCAATTTGATGGCCGCTAGACCTTCATGAAAATCTTGGACGCTGTCGTACCGATTAGCAATCCGCAGTTTACCCTTCGCGTCAATAAATCCAAACTTGCCATCTTTTTGCACCCCGCGCATGCCTTCGCTTTCACGGAATATAGTTGTTACTCGTTCCACTACCGGAGGCACTGGCGAGGGCAGATGGGTGCCATTATAGGATAATCTGCGCTCGGCACCATTGGGCAGTCTTTCCACCCAGTAGTCTTTCTCAAACCTAGTAGGGTAGGGCGTAAAATAGACGATTTGCCCACCAAAGGTTTTTAGGAACGAGTTTGCAGATTGCCGCAAAAGGTAGTGTGTGTCGCTCACCAATACCAGCGGAAAAGTCTGGGGGGCTATTTTCCAGTTTTGGTTGAAATCCATAATACCATACTGACCTTTGAATTTAACAGCAGCCATCCTGTTCTTGATTTGTGGAATTGAATCGAACACACAGTTTAAAATTTCTTTTCCACTGGCATCCACTAGCCCGAGGAAGCCCCGGTGCCGTGCTAAAAAGTAATCCCGAATTGGCTCCAGCGATTGGTAATACTTATCAGTTAATACTTTGCCATGCATACTAATCAATTGCCAACCCACAGAAGTGGTGAACGCAAGGAGATTTGTGTCACAATTTTTCAGGCTATCGTACTGAAAGTCAACCTTTATTTTATTCTGCCGATCAATCAATCCAAACTTATTTCCCTTGCGGGCGATGAAAAATTTGCCAGTTTGGGTGAGTGTTTCATATCCAAACGGAATAGCGATGTTTAGGTTCGAATCAACCAAACCCATTTTATCGGCACGTAGTACTAGTTGAAAACCTTCATCTAAAGTTTTGAGGCCATCTGCCTGAAAAGTTTTGATGGTTTCGTTTTTTGCGGTAAGCCACCTCCACTCGCTGGGTAACCGCGCAAACACTTGTCCCTCGCTATCAATTTTGATGGATTGATGGATTGGCTTCAGTTTGGTGACACCCTCGCGATTGATTAATCCCTGTAAAGACTTTTGATGCACAACGGCAAACCCTTTATAGAACGTTGAGATGCTGTCGATGATGAAATCGGTTATTGGCCTGCCATCCTCATTGTATAATGCCATTTTGCCATCGTGTTGCTGCACTGCAAACCGGAGCGTACCCAATGAAAAAATGTTTTTGTACTCCAGGGGCAATAATAGTTTATTGTTTAAATCGGTAAGGCCAAACCAAAACTTTCCGTTGGAGAGTTTAAAAACAATGGCGCGTAGCCCATTGATTTGTATTCCATCGTAGGTAAATGGAATTTTTATTTGTCCTTGCAAGTTTAAAACTCCAGTTTTCGATGCTATGGGACTTATCT
>JBJTHA010000117.1:0-5580 GCA_046094265.1 Cytophagales bacterium | reverse complement strand
TTTCCACCGATCGGTTATTGTCACTCGAAATCACGGTGAGGTTTTGGTCTCTAAAACTGTCCAAATTACCAGTGCCAATAATAGCCTTTCCTTTAATTGGTTTTTTTCGTCCAAAACCAGGTGCTTTCAATAAATCAAGTACCTTCATGCGCACCCATTGGTCGTTCACATTCCATTTAAATATGATGGCACCATCAAAAGTACACAGGTTTTCGATGTGCCGTTTGCGCACATCAAGTAAGTCGCCTTCAAACGTGGGCGATAGTATTTTGAAGCCAGACTGTTCGATTAAGTCCTGAAATGGCTGTACGTTGGCTGAATCAATACGGTCGTGCACGAGGTAAATGGTTTTAGTGCCATGTTCTTCCACGTTTGCGTCAGGTGTTTCTATCAATTCTTGGCGAATAATATTCTTAAAGTCTTCCAAAGGATTTTCTAAGATTTCTGCACCTTCCTGAGTTTCTGTATCGCGTTTGAGAGTTTCAATAAATGCTTTTTGTTTGTCGTTGGCATTTTTCAGGTTTTGAGTAATCCAAATCAGGCGAGAGAAATCTTGTTTTGCCTTCTTTTTGGATAGTGCCACTTCTGCCGCTATTTTGTTTTGCATGTCTACAATCGATCGGTCTGTGCCCGCGGGTACGTCACCATAAGCACAGCCGATCAGGTGTATAGAAAGGGAACATTCGTCCATATTTTTGCGGATGTCGCGCTCCGCATCAACAGCCCGCTCGGACAATGTGTGGGTGGGGACTACAACAAATCCATTTCGAACTAACTCGCGCTTTATGATGCTACGTTGAACGGAAAGATCGTGCCCTGTTTCGGCCAAATAAATTGTCTTTCTTCGAAAGATATTCCTCACTTCAGTTTTCGCGTCACCTTCTTTCAACGTCAGCAGTGCTTCCTGTATATCATAGGCTAAATCTATCATTTTCATCCAATACTGCTTTTCGGCCTCCGGACCAAAGAAGTCATAGTATTCTTTCAGGGTACCCGTTTCATCATCCAACTGGTACATTTCATAGCCCAACGATTCGCGCAATAGTGGAGGTTGTTCTTGCGGAGAAAGAGGTGACTTAATTACCTTGAAAACACGGGTGGTCTTCGACTCAACTACATTTTTGTAAAATGTATCCACCAAATCTAAACAGCGACTTGACTGCGCAAATTCTTTGGTGAGGATGGTCACCAATACCGCTGCATTGTCTACTGCCGGAGCCATAGCCGTATTAAGTTCTGATTTAATGACAATGTTGGGTTTGGTGCCAAGCACTTGCAGTAGCATCAACTCCAAATACTTTTTGAATTGAGTAACCCACCCTTGCGCGTTATTTTCGGGTGGGGCGTTGTCTTTCTCTGTGTAGGTAACTAATACATCAATTTCGTATGCCATGTTTAAATTTATTTTCTTCAAGATAGTTCCAACTCGCCCGCAACTTCTAAAATTCATCAAACTAATCTTGTTCTCATTAGAGACTTTTTGTCAAAGTTTACTTCCCAACCAATTAGCGGCCAATAATAGCGAGGTGGTTGGATACTAAATAAGTTCATCTTAATTTGAGTTTATTTTGTCGCAAAACCTACACTTTTTTTGTTGATTTGCCAAGATTTTATTTAATCTGGTATCATGCCCTGATGCTTTTTTTAAGCCATTTACTAACATTGTTCTTCAGTTAAAATATGCTCTAATAAGTTTGAAGGCTATTTTTGCAACGTAGCGGCAAAAGTCCGGCATTTTTAAACATTTAAATACCTAGAAATGAATCGATTGTTTTTGTTATTGATGTGGGCATCTGGCTCGTTGTTTGCCCAAACTAACAAGGCGCTTACCGAAGCGCAGAAACTATTTGCGACCAAAAACTATACAGAGGCTTTACCCAAATACCTAGAGGCACTGCAAACAGGTGCCAATGATCCCTTGGCATTTTACCAACTTGCCATTTGTTATAAGTCTTCTCAAACTATAGATGAACAGGTAAAAGGTATTCCTTATTACGAGCAGGCCATCAATCTTAAAAAAGATATTCCTATAATAGCGTATTTTGATTTGGCCACCTTGTATTTGCGCAACGAGCAGTTGCAGAAAGCGCAGGAGGCCTTTTCTGCTTACCGCGACTTGGTAAAGGCCGATAAAAAGCAGTTGGCACAAGCCGAAAAGGGGATAGCAGCTGTACAAAATGCCAAGGCCCTAATGTCCGTGCCGCGCGGCTTCACGGTGCATAGTTTTACTGGAAACGTTAATTCGAAGTATACGGAGTATAACCCGGTAGTGTCTGCCGATGAAAGCGTTATGGCATTTACGGCCTTGCGCCCCAACACCAGCCGTACCCGCTCGGGTGATCGGTTTATCGAGTCGATATTTGTTTCGTATAATAAAGGTGGGGCGTGGAGTGAGCCGGTGGCGGTACCCATTGCCTCAGAATACAACGTAGGTACGGCAGGTATTACCCCAGACGGCCAAAAGATGATCGTGTTCATGGGCGGTGCCACCGATCAAGGCAACTTATTGCAGGTCACTAAGTCAGGAGATGCTTGGTCGAGGCCGGCCATCTTAACATCTACCATCAACTCCTCGGGCATGGAAACTACTTGCAGCATTACGCCCGATGGAAAGGTTATCTACTTTGCAAGCAACCGCCAGGGCGGCAAGGGTGGACTCGATATTTGGAAGATTGAGCAGAAGACACCGGGAGTGTGGGGTCAGCCGATCAACCTTGGTAGTGACATCAATACACCAGATGATGAAGATGCGCCCTTCATTCACCCCGACCAAAAAACACTGTTTTTTACATCTGATGGCCATGCTACCATGGGCGGACGCGATATTTTTAAGAGCACGTTGGTCAACGGCAAATGGACCCAGCCCGAGAACATGGGCTACCCAGTAAATACGACTGCCAACGACAACTACTTTACCCTTTTGGCCGATGGTAAGCGTGCGTACTTTTCGTCCGACCGGAAAGGTGGACAAGGCGCGCAAGACATCTACTACTTGGAAATGCCCGAAAACGCGATGACTATTCCGCTCACGATGATTAAGGGGCGAATCATTAATGCCGAAACAGGCAAAACTATACCCACAAAAATGTATGTAGTGGATGTCGAAACTAGAAAAGAGTTGGAATTTGTTTACGACCCCGATCCACAAACAGGCGAGTACCTGATCATTCTACCGCCATCCAAAAACTACGATGTTATTGTTGAGTCAGATGGGTTTTTGCCTTATACGTTAAACGTGAACATCCCCAACCAAACCTACTTCTACGAATTGTACCAACAGATTAATTTGAAAACCATCAAGCAATTTGATGTGGTTGTGGGACAAGAAGTGCAGGTGAAGAATGCTTTTTATGATACCGACCGCGATGCAAAGGCGGACTTGAGAAAATCTAATGAGGCCAAATTGGTGCAAAATAATAAAGTAGATGTGTATGAAATGATGCTGGATTTGATGGCCGCCAATGATAAAGAGGGTATTAATTATTTAGTGAGCTTAATTGAACACACCGACCCGATTGATGGCGTTAACTTCAATGAAAAAGAGAACTCGAAAATTGATGTTGCCACACGAACTTATTATTACGATGAAAGTGACGAAAGCAAGTTTGAGAAAAAAATTGTGGATGGTAAAACAGTATTCTCACTACCAACCATGATACTGTCAGAAGAAATTAAGAACAACAAAACTGCTAAGCCCGTGGCCAACTACGACAAGGCACTGCTCACCAAGTTTGTGAAAGTGTTCTTCGATCAAGGTAAGAGTGATTTGAAACCACAATACAATAAAGAGTTGGAAACCATTTTGGCAGTCATTAACCAAAACCCAGCATTGGGCATTGAGATTTCTGGTTTCGCTTCAGCAGAAGGCTCTGAAGAAGCCAACCGCGAACTTTCAAATAAACGCGCCATTACCGTGCTCGACTATTTTAACCATCAAGGAGTAGTGCGCAGACGTATTGTAGCCAAGGGCTTCGGTGCCACCAAAGACCAAAAGTTATCAAAAGAAGAGGGCAGAAGGGTAGAGGTGAGAGTTGTTGAGCTCAATTGAAGAAGTAAGGAGTACGCAATTAACACGAAAGTTCCATTTTTAAAGGCTACGTACGAAATAGCAGCGAACTATCTCCGTAGCTCAAAAAGCGATAGCCATTGTTGAGGGCTTGGTCGTAAATTTTTTTCCAATCAGGTCCCACAAAGGCGGCTACCAATAACATGAGGGTAGAACCCGGTTGGTGAAAGTTGGTGATGATGGCATTGCAGCTTTTGATTTCGTACCCAGGTACGATGTAGATGCTGGTCTCGCCAATCAATTGCACAGATTGGTCGCGATCGAGTTTGGCCAACACATTTTGAACTGCGGCTTTAAACGGCAGCTTGCTCTGGTTTTGATAGGGTTCGTTTTGCTCGATCGTGAAATCCGCGTGCTGGTTGTATTCCAGCTTTACGCCATACCAATACAGACTTTCGAGGGTTCGCAACGATGTGGTGCCTATTGCTACAATCATTCCTTGGCAGTTAATCAGGTTTTCTAAGTTCGATCTCGATACCACCATTTGCTCGGCATGCATTGAGTGTTCCATGGCGTTTTCTACTTTCACCGGCTGGAACGTGCCCGCGCTTACATGCAGCGTAAAAAAGTCAGTTTTTATATTTTTTCTTTTTAAATCTTCGAACACGCGATCAGTAAAGTGTAATCCGGCCGTAGGCGCTGCCACTGCCCCTTCTTTTTTTGAGTAAATGGTTTGGTAGCGCTCTCGATCATTGGCTTCTACCTCGCGTTTGAGGTAAGGCGGTAATGGTGTGGCACCTGCTAACGAAACTACTTCGGCAAACGAAAGGCTTTCGGGTGTCCAGCTAAAATTTACAATTCCTTTTTCTTTATCAACCAACTTGGCAGTGAGTTTACCTTCACCTAAGTGGAGCGTTAGCGGTTGTCCGTCAGTCCAGCGCTTGGCGTTGCCAATGGCCGCATGCCATTGCGAGCGCCCGCGCGCTTCCATGGAAATCGCAACGAGAGGCGAAGGCTTTAGGGGATTGAGCAAAAACAACTCAATGGTAGCACCAGTCTCTTTTTGAAAATGCAAGCGCGCAGGTATTACTTTAGTATCATTGAAGAAAAGGTTTGCGCCTTCCGGAAGTAATTGCCATAGATCATAGAAATGCTGGTGACCAATTTTTCCCCGTTGGTACACCAAAAGTTTGGAGTGATCGCGTTGCTCTAATGGGTACAGTGCGATGCGCTCTTGCGGCAGTTCGTATTTATAATCATTGATGTTAATGGGTTGCATGTAGTGTTAGATAGAAGCGCAATGGTTGTGAGGGTAAACTACCAATGCCTATGCATGTGATTATTTTTGCGAAATTTAGATTTTTAATTCCTATACTGATTGAACACGTTTATAAAAAACTGAACAGAAATTTTGTTAACACAGCATCCTAATATATGCCGCTTTCCGCCAGCATTCATCCGCACACCTTGCAATTCAACTTCGAAGCCCGCACCTCGCGTGGCGCGATGAAAGAGCGCAAGTGTTGGTTTTTGAAAGTATGGAACACTGAACAACCCGAACTGTTTGGCCTTGG